>CADCQC010000352.1 GCA_902803455.1 uncultured Prevotellaceae bacterium | reverse complement strand
GGACAAGGAGGTGACAGAGACCGCCTGTGCCGTGAACTAGACCAGATGAAGGCCATGGGCATCGACAACCTGCGCATCCTCGTGGGAAGTGATGGCGAACGTGGCATTACGACCAAGGTTGAACCGACGCTGCAAGTCAAACCAGGGGTTTATAACGATACCATCCTCGCCGGACTCGATTTCCTGCTTCAGGAGATGGGAAAACGACAGATGCTCGCCGTGCTCTATCTTAACAATTCCTGGGAATGGAGTGGGGGATATGGATTCTATCTCGAGCATGCCGGTGCAGGAAAGGCGCCAAGACCCAATGAAGATGGCTATCAAGCCTATATGCAGTTCGTGGAACAATATGCTTCGAATACCAAGGCACATGAACTTTTCTATGAGTATGTGCGCTTTATCCTGGGAAGGACCAACCGCTATACCGGCCTGAAATATGTGGATGATCCGGCCATCATGTCATGGCAGATCGGCAATGAGCCAAGGGCGTTCAGCAAAGAGGCACTGCCCGATTTCGAGAAATGGATAGCCGAGACAGCGGCACTCATCAGAAGCATCGACAAGCACCACCTTATCTCTATAGGTAGTGAGGGCGCATGGGGCTGCGAAGGTGATTATGGAGCCTATGAGCGCATCTGCACAGACAGCAATGTCGATTACTGCAACATCCACCTGTGGCCATACAACTGGTCGTGGACCCGGCAAGACCATATCGTCGAGGACCTGCCAGCCAGTTGCGACAGTACCAAAAACTATATCGACAGACATCTTGAGATCTGCCGAAAGCTCAATAAACCATTAGTGATGGAGGAATTCGGATATCCTCGCGACGGATTCTCTTTCTCCAAAGAGTCAACCACCGAAGGACGTGACGGATTCTATCGTTTCGTGTTCTCACTCATTGGCGACAATGCGGAGAATGGCGGACATTTCGCTGGATGTAATTTCTGGGGATGGGGCGGTTTTGCCCAACCCGCACATGAGCAATGGCAGGTAGGAGATGACTATACCGGCGACCCGGCACAAGAAGCACAAGGACTTAACTCGGTCTTCGCATCAGATACCTCAACCCTGAAAGTGATCAAGGCAGAAGTGGACAGAATGGCAAATATAGGTAAGAATAACCAGTCATTACAGTAATCTCTCACAAACCACTATTTTTATTTCACAAAACCTTATACAGCAATCTCACACACAAAAAAATGAAAAAAGCCATCTCTGTCATTGCTTGCCTGTTGGTCTTGATGCCTGCCTTGGGGCAAATCATCGGCCACAACATCACTGTCACGGTCACACCCGATCATCAGGACTGGAACTATCGGGTAGGAGAGAAAGCACAACTGGTGGTCAACGTCTGCAAGTCGGGCACCTTGCTCGACAATGTAGTCGTTGACTTCGAGGCCGGTCCCGTCATGTACCCTGACGTCAAGAAAACCAACGTTACCCTCAAGGACGGTACGATGAAATGGACGGCAACCATGAAGGAACCAGGTTTCTACCGGTTGAAAGTGACAGCCCATGTAGACGGAAAAGCCTACGAGGGACTGTGCACACCTGCCTTCTCTCCTGAGAGGCTGATGCCGGCCACGCAATGCCCCGATGACTTCGATCGCTTTTGGGGGCATGCACTTGAGGAAGCAAGGAAAAATGCGCTCGACCCGCATATGACCCTGCTTCCTGACAGGTGCACAGAGACCGTCAATGTCTATGAGGTGAGTTTTGTCAACAACCGGCAGGGAAGCCGTATCTATGGTATCCTCACACGGCCGGTGAAACCGGGTAAGTATCCTGCGCTGCTCCGTGTCCCAGGGGCTGGAGTGCGGCCCTATGGAGGCGATGTATGGACGGCATCGCAAGGCGCCATCGTCCTTGAGATCGGCATCCATGGCATTCCCGTCACTATGCCGCAATCCGTTTATGAAGATATACGCCAAGCGGCGCTCGACGGCTATTGGGAGGTCAATCTTGACCAACCCGAAAAGAACTTCTACAAACGGGTGGTGACTGGCGCCGTGAGGGCGGTTGACTATATCGCTTCTCTCGAAGAATGGAACGGAAAAGAGATCGGTGTCACGGGGTCATCACAGGGAGGATTCCTCTCCCTCGCCGTGGCGGCGCTCGACAAGCGCATCACTTATGTGGCAGCGGTGCATGATGCCATGTGCGACTATGAGAATGCCTTGCAGAAGAAAGCATGTGGATGGCCGCATTATTTCTATCAGGTCACACAGCCCGACAAGAAAAAGATTGAAGGGGCACGCTATTATGATGGAGTCAACTTCGCACGGCGTATCACCTGTCCGGGATGGTACTCCTTCGGCTACAACGATGAGGTGGTGCCACCGACATCGGCTTATTCCGTCTACAATATCGTGACTGCCCCCAAAACCTTGAGCGTCTATCAGAAAACCGGACATTTCTGGTATCAGGAGCAATGGGATGAGTGGGAGGAATGGCTCCTCAAACAAATGCATCTCAGATGAGCGGACATCAGAACGAAAAAACTTTAAATAATCTGAATATGAAAAAAATGATGTTGTTTGCCATGATGGGCATGTTGATGCTGGCTTGCGCTACCCAACAGCCGGTGAAAGAGAAAACTGGTGCAGAGCAGTTGCTCGACCGCATGATTTCCTTGCAGAAAAAAGGATATATGTACGGACATCAGGATGATCCCTTCTATGGGTTGACCTGGGAGTGGGAGAAAGGAAAGAGTGATATCCTCGCACTTGTCGGCGACTATCCTGCCGTGATGGGATTTGATCTCGGAGGCATTGAGATGGGAGATGAAAAAAATCTTGACAGCGTGCCCTTCAACCGCATCAGGGAAGAACTGGTGGCACATGACCAGCGAGGTGGCATCGTCACCATCAGTTGGCATCCACGCAATCCCGTCACCGGAGGGAATGCATGGGACGTGAATGACACCACGGTGGTCAGACAGATCTTGAACAATGATTCCGTCAAAGCAAAATTTGCTGTCTGGATGACAAGGGTGGGCGACTTCCTCAAAACCCTCAAAAGAGCCGACGGCACACCTGTGCCCATCATCTTCAGACCATGGCATGAGAACAATGGATCGTGGTTCTGGTGGGGACAAAAACTCTGTTCAGACGAGGAATTCCTCGGGCTATGGAACACCTTGCAGGACTATCTCACAGGAGAAGGCCTCGACAACCTGCTTTGGAGTTATTCTCCCAATCTCGATGGTGGATGGACGGAGGAACGGTTCCTCAAACGCTATCCTGGCAACGAGCGGGTGGCACTCATCGGGGAAGATGCTTACCAATGGGGCACAGAGGAGGATTTCGTCAAACAACTCACTGCCGACCTCGATTTCATCAAGGAATTTGCGGCAAAAAACAACAAGCCTTTTGCCTTGACGGAGTGTGGCTATAAGAACATCCCAGACTCCACATGGTGGACACGGGTGTTTAAACCCATCCTTGACAAATATCCGATCTGCTATTTCCTCAACTGGCGCAACTATAAGAAAGAATATTTCGCTCCTGATCCACAACAGCAGAGTGCGGAAGATTTCAAACGTCTCTATGAAGCTGACAACACCCTTTTCCTCAAGGAGATCCAGCCAGATGCACAGTAATCGGACATAGACACAAACATTCATCAAAAACTTCTATCCAACTGAGAATATGACAGATTTTCAAATGAGACTTGCGGCACTTCGCGCAAAACACGAGGCACTCCTCGCACTTCCCAATCACCCCGTGGAGAGTGACAACGGCATTTACACCAAGTACCAGAATCCCATTGTCACCGCAGCACATACACCGCTCACATGGCGCTATGATTTCGACGAGAAGGATAATCCTTTTCTCATGCAACGCATCATGATGAATGCCACCCTCAACAGTGGCGCCATCAAATGGAATGGCAAATACGTGCTCATCGTCAGGGTAGAGGGAGCCGACAGAAAATCGTTCTTTGCCGTGGCAGAGAGTCCCAACGGTATCGACAACTTCCGGTTTTGGGAAGAACCGATCGTCATGCCTGATGACGTGATTCCTGCTACCAATATCTACGACATGCGGCTCACACAGCATGAGGACGGATGGATCTATGGCATCTTCTGCGCTGAGCGACATGACGACGCTATGCCGGGCGATCTCTCTGCTGC
>CADCQC010000351.1 GCA_902803455.1 uncultured Prevotellaceae bacterium | reverse complement strand
GACATGAAGACAATCGCCGAGAGTGAGATGCCTTATCTTGAGGGCACCGATACGCTGGTGGTCAATGCGCTGAGAAGAGATAACCCCCATCATGCCCACCAACTGCTCGACGAGGCTGTGGCATTTGCCCGACGGGTGGGCGCAAGGCGCACGCTTATCATCCATTGCACCCATAACATGGGATTTCATGAGGCCACCAATGCCCTGCTGCCCAAGGATATCCAGCTCGCCTACGACGGACAGGTCATCAGCCTGCCTTGAGGATGACTAGGAGGCTCTAGGAAATTCTAGGAAAAACTAGGAGACTCTAGGAAATTCTAGGAAAAGCTAGGAAAAGCTATCAGAAATAGAGGGTTATTGATGCAGCGAGCCCCAAAAGATGTTGTCTTTTGGGGCTCGCATACCATTATGAGAACAGGCTCGCCAAAAATCCTTTTGAGCCTTTTTTCGTCTTCTTCGCAGTCCGCTTGCCGCCACCAAAGCGATTGTATAATTTCCAAACCAGGATGATGCCGTCGAAAACGGATGCTCCCGTCGTCATCAGTGTAGAGATGCGGCGAGAGGGCAGGTTGGCATCTGGTTTGTGGAACAGACCGTCCCAATGTGTTTTCATAGATTGGCGCTCTCGCTGGAGCACCTTCCGCAAAGCCTCCTTGTGGGCGCGGATATCGTCGAGCGACTTATATTCAGACAAAGGTTGGTCGGTCATCCTGGTGGAAATTTTTATGCTGTTTGACTCTTTAAAGAATGAAATCCTGTAGGTGATTTAGTTGAGCAGCAAACTGGCAAGAAATCGCACCAGCGGTTTCTCAATCCATCTGCGACGGTTGAAAATAAACAGAATCAGCAACAGAAAGTAGATGCTTGCGACAATGACAAAGGCCCATACCAAGCCTGTCAGAGAAGACAGGGCATAGGCAATGGCAAACGACAGGTAGATCAGCATCAGCAGCACCAGCAGCAGGGCCACAATGGAGATGGTGGCCAGTGTGATCAGGCGTACCGTCTTTTCGATGACGTCAAGTTTCACATACTCCGTCTGCGTGGTGAGATAGCGCTTCGCTGCTTCTGCCAACTGCGCGATGGTCTCTATGTTCTTGTCGCTGGAAAGCATAACAGAGGGTTGCTCTTCAGAGGGTTACTCTTCGCCGACAGCGGCGTCCTTGATATCATCAACCAGGTCTTCCATGTCCTTGCGGTTGATGTTGATGTTGTGCTTTTTGCAGAAGTCGGATACTGCGTCGGAGATACGGGTGCGAGTGTCGGTTCCCTTGTCAGGAGCCATCAGAATACCCAAAGCAGCACCGGCGATAGCTCCGCCGATGAATGCGCCAATGTAGGTCAGTTGTTTCATGATTGATAATGAATTGATGGTTTAAATGATCAGTTGTACTTAATCGCGAAAGCCAATCAGTGCCTTGAGTGGCATCAATGGCTTTTCGAAAGCAAATATAATCATTCTTTTTGATAAACAATGTCCATCAGGATGCTTTTTTTCCAAAAAAGATGGTATTTCGTCTATTTAACAAACTTTATAGGCTTGTTGTTATGGTTTTTTGGCGATTTTGTGTAACTTCGCAGATGAAATAGAATTATGTGTAAAAATACTTTAATCTTTTAACATTTATTTAAAAACATGAAGAATTATTGGGCAATCTGCGCAGGATTGTGCGTAGTGCTGGCTTTCGGCAGCTGCAAATCCAAGGAAAGTGCTTACAGAAAAGCCTATGACAAGGCTCAAGCCAAGGAAGCCGTCTCCAACAACAATGAGACCGACTACGAGAACACACCCGTTGTCACTCCGTTTGTTGACACTCCCGTCACCAACACTGAGTCGGATGCTACTGAGAACGTGTCTGTCCGCTCTGAGAACCTCACCGTTGTCAACGGTTCCGGTCTGAAAGCATACAGCGTGGTGGTGGGATCTTTCTCCGTGAAGTCAAATGCTGAGAACCTCGTCTCACGCCTCCGCTCACAGGGATATGATGCCCAACTGGCTTACAACGCAAGCCGTGACATGTATCGCGTGGTGGCTTCTACTTTCGGTGACAAATCGAGTGCCGTGCAGAGCCGTACAAGGTTAAGAGACACCTATCCCGACGCTTGGCTGCTCTATTACGGAAAGTAAGGATTGAGTGGCAAGAATACTGTCGATAGACTACGGTAAAAAACGTACAGGACTGGCAGTCACCGACCCGCTGCAGATTATCGCTGGCGGGTTGGCGACTGTTGCTACGTCGCAACTCCTCACTTGGTTGAGCGACTATTTTCGTCGTGAGACCGTGGAGCTCGTCGTCGTGGGAGAGCCCAAACAGCCCAACGGCAAACCCAGTGAGAACCTCGCCAGGGTGCATCAGTTTCTCCAGCAGTTTAAAAAGACTTTCCCCGACAAGCCTGTCGTGCTCTACGACGAGCGGTTCACATCGGTGATGGCCCATCAGGCGATGATCGATGGAGGACTTCGCAAGAAAGCAAGGCAGGACAAGGCGCTCGTCGATGAGATCAGCGCCACCATCATTCTACAGAGTTATCTCGAATCTATCAAAAAATGATTTTACCTATTTATATTTACGGACAGCAGGTTCTGCGGAAAGTGGCAAGCGACATCCCTGCCGACTTTCCTCAACTTCAACAGTTGATCAGCGACATGTTTGAGACACTCACCGACTCGGAGGGTATCGGACTGGCCGCACCCCAGGTGGGAAAAGACATCAGGGTGGTGGTCATCGACCTCGACGTGCTGGCGGAAGACATGCCTGAATACAAAGGTTTCAGAAAGGCCTTCATCAACCCGCATATCATCGAATATGATGAGCGTGAGACCGACACCATGGAAGAAGGCTGTCTCAGTCTTCCCGGTATCCATGAGAAAGTGACAAGGCCGACCAGAATCCGGGTGAGGTATGAGGATGCCGAAAGACAGGAGCACGATGAGTGGGTGGAAGGATACCTCGCACGTGTCATGCAACATGAGTTTGACCATCTCGACGGCAAAGTGTTTGTCGACAGAATCTCTCCTTTCCGAAAGACGATGATCAAGAGCAAGATAAAGGCGCTGTTGCAGGGCCGCTACCAATGCTCTTACAAGACGAAGGCAGCCATCAAGAGATAACCGTCATGATGAGGCGGCGAATCATCATAGCCTTACTGGCACTCCTCCCACTTTGCGTGTCGGCGCAGTTTAATGTCGACAGGGTGATCATCAGTGGAAGGAGTGCACTCTATTATGAGGACTATGTGCTCGCCATCCAGCATTTCAACAGGGCCATCGCATCCAAACCCTACAAATATGAGCCCTGGTATTACAGGGGCATAGCCAAATACTATCTCGACGACTTCGCCGGCGCAGAGGATGACTGCACAGAGGCCATCCGGCTCAACCCCTATGTCGTGGGGATTTATGAACTGCGCGGACTGTGCCGCATCCGCCAGAAAAAATACGAGGAGGCCATCACCGACTATGAGCGGGCGCTCAAAGACGACCCTTCGGCACAGAACTACTGGTTCAACCGCATGTTGTGCAGGGTGGAACTGAAAGACTACGACCGCGCACAACTGGAACTCGACACCATCATTCAGAAATGGAACAGTTTTGCGCGGGCCTACTCCGTGAAGGCCGGCGTCTGCCTGTTGCAAAAAGATACCACCGACGCTGTCAAATGGCTCGACAAGGCGCTTGAACTCGACCCCTATGACAGTGAGGGATGGATGACAAGGGCCAGTATCAGTCTGGCACGACAGGACTGGAAGGAGGCCGACCAGCAGTTGAGCAAGGTCATCCACCTCAAGCCCAAGATGGTGGCCAACTACGTGAACAGGGCCTTGGTCAGACTCAACATCAACAATCTCAGAGGTGCCATGAGTGATTATGACACGGCCATCGAGATTGATCCCGACAACTTCCTCGCCCATTACAACCGTGGACTGCTCCGCGTGCAGGTGGGCGACGACAACAGGGCTATCTCCGACTTCGACTATGTCATCAAGATGGAGCCCGGCAATATCATGGCCATCTACAACAGGGCGCTGCTCCTCCACAAGACGGGCGACCTGAGGGGAGCCATCCGCGATTATACCACCATCATCGACCAATATCCCAATTTCTGGGCCGGACTCTACAGCCGTGCCGACTGCTACCGGCGTTTGGGCATGACCAACCAAGCCGAACTCGACGAGTTCAAGGTCTTTAAAGCACAGATGGACAAGCACATCGGCATCCAACCCCGATGGTCGAGAAACCAAGTGAGGCAGACCCGGAAAAAGAGCGAGATCGACTTCGACAAATACAACCAGATCGTCGTGCAGGATGAGGAAGAACCCGTGGAACACGAGTATGAGAGCGTCTACAGGGGTAAGGTGCAGAATCGGAAGATGGAGATCGACCACATGCCGATGTATCAGCTCTCTTTCTTCAAATACGACAACCTCATCAAGTCATATCAAGTGTTCAGCCAGGCTGTCGATGCCTATAACCAGCAGAAGCATCCCCGGCATCAGCTCTATCTGACCTGCAACCCGCGCTCGCTCAACGAACCGCAGTCGAAAGCCATCTTTGCGCTCGTCGATACGTTGACAGAAGCCATCCTTGACTCCCGCGATGTCAAGGTGCAGCAGTCGCTGCTCCTGCAGAGGGCTGTGGCTTACACGGTCGTGCAGAACTACAGCGAGGCCATCGATGACCTCAACACCTGTCTGGATATCGATCCCACGATGGCCTTGGCCTATTGGCAGAGAGGTGTCTGCGAAGCCTTGCTGAATGAGATGAGTTTCGTGCAGGGATCGGACTCGAAAATCAAGAGTGCCAGTGCGCTCTATGACCTCAATAAAGCATTGGAACTGTTGCCTGCCGAACCCTATATCTACTTCGACCGCGGCAACCTGCACCTGTCAGAAGGCGACTACAACAAGGCTATCGATGACTATACCCTCAGCATCGAGGCCAACCACCAACTGGCCGAGGCATATTTCAACCGAGGCCTGGCGCGCATCCATGCCGGCCACCGGAAAGAAGGCATCTCAGACCTGAGCAAGGCAGGAGAACTGGGACTCTATGGCGCCTACAGCAAGATCAAGGAATATTCGAAGTGACTTTTTCGTTCCTTTTTCTTTTGCAGGGTGCGAATTATTGCTTACCTTTGCCAACTGTTATCAATAATTCACAAATATTTGTATCGTTTGTCATGATAAAAATCACTTTCCCCGACGGCACCGTGCGTGAATACGAGCAGGGTGTGACGGGTCTTCAAATCGCCGAGAGCATATCGCCGGCTCTCGCCCGCAACGTTGTATCTTGCGGTGTCAATGGCGAGACAATGGAACTCAACCGCCCCATCCTCAGCGATGCCACCATCGCACTCTACAAGTTTGAGGATGAAGAAGGAAAGCACACCTTCTGGCATACCAGTGCCCACCTGTTGGCAGAAGCCCTGCAGGAACTCTACCCAGGTATCCAATTCGGTTTCGGACCTGCCGTGGAGAACGGGTTCTTCTATGATGTGATGCCACCCGAGGGCACGGTCATCTCTGAGAGCGACTTCCCCAAGATTGAGGCCAAGATGACGGAACTCGCCCGGAAGGATGAGCCTGTGGTGCGCCGCGACGTGTCGAAGAGCGACGCCCTGGATGAGTTCAAGGCCGACGGCCAGAATTATAAATGTGAGCACATCGAGCAAGACCTCGAGGACGGCACCATCTCCACCTATACACAAGGTGCCTTCACCGATCTTTGCCGAGGTCCGCACCTCATGAGTACCGGTGCCATCAAGGCCATCAAAATCACCAGCGTGGCTGGTGCTTTCTGGCGTGGCGATGCCAAGCGCGAGCAGATGACCCGTATCTATGGTATCTCCTTCCCCAAGAAAAAGATGCTCGACGAGTATCTCATCATGCTCGAGGAGGCCAAGAAGCGCGATCACCGCAAAATCGGCAAGGAGATGGAACTCTTCATGTTCTCTGAGCGGGTGGGTAAAGGATTGCCCATCTGGTTGCCCAAAGGCACCGACCTGCGTCTCAGACTTCAGGATATGTTGCGGAAGATTCAAAAACGCTTCGGATACCAGGAGGTCATCACACCGCATATCGGCAGCAAGAACCTCTATGTCACTTCAGGGCATTACGCCCACTACGGCAAGGACTCCTTCCAGCCCATACACACACCAGAGGAGGATGAGGAGTACATGCTCAAACCGATGAACTGCCCCCACCACTGCGAGGTGTTCGCCATGAAGCCCCGTTCCTACAAAGACCTGCCGCTCCGCATCGCTGAGTTCGGCACCGT
>CADCQC010000350.1 GCA_902803455.1 uncultured Prevotellaceae bacterium | reverse complement strand
TGTTTTCTAAAAAGAATAACTGACCAAATGAAGGAATTTACAATTTTGAAGCGTGACGGCAAGCGTGACCGCTTCTCACTCGACAAAATCATGAATGCCATTATCAAGGCTTTCCAGTCTGTTGGAGAGACTGCAGATCTTGGCTCTATCTCAAAGATTATCAGTCATTTAAATATCACCGACAATATCACTGTTGAGGATATTCAAAACGAGGTGGAGGAGGCCTTGATGCGGGAGGGTCATTTCAAGGTTGCCAAGTCATTCATGCTTTATCGTCAGAAGCATACAGAGGACCGTGAGACGATGGAGCGGTTGAAATTTTTGGCAGACTACTGTGATGCTGCCAACGCAGCAACTGGTTCAAAGTATGACGCCAATGCCAATGTGGAACATAAAAATATTGCTACCCTCATAGGTGAGTTGCCTAAGTCAAGTTTTATTCGCCTCAACCGCAGGTTGCTCACCGACCGTATTAAGAAAATGTATGGCAAAGATCTGGCCGATGAATACATCGACAAACTTTCCAAGCATTTCATTTACAAGAACGATGAGACTTCGCTGGCCAACTATTGTGCATCGATCACCATGTATCCTTGGCTCATTGGAGGCACGATGTCCATAGGCGGTAATTCCACTGCTCCCACCAACCTCAAATCCTTCTGTGGAGGTTTTGTCAACATGGTCTTCATGGTGTCGAGCATGCTCAGTGGTGCATGTGCCACACCAGAGTTCCTCATGTATCTCAACTACTTCATCGGATTGGAATATGGCACAGACTATTGGAAAAATCCCGACCGCGTGGTCGATCTCTCCGTCAAGCAGCGCAGCATCGACAAGATGATCACCGACTGCTTCGAGCAGATTGTCTATTCCATCAACCAACCAACCGGCGCACGCAACTATCAGGCGGTCTTCTGGAATATCGCTTATTATGACCGTTATTATTTCAAGAGTCTTTTTGGCAACTTCTATTTCCCAGATGGTTCACAGCCCGACTGGGACGGACTGTCTTGGTTGCAGAAACGCTTCATGAAATGGTTCAACAAAGAGCGTACAAAGACGGTGCTCACCTTCCCGGTTGAGACCATGGCTTTGCTTACGTCTGATGGCGATGTCATCGATAAGGAATGGGGAGATTTCACCGCTGAGATGTATGCAGAGGGACATTCCTTCTTCACATATATGAGTGACAACGCCGACTCGCTGAGTTCATGCTGCCGTCTGCGCAACGAGATACAGGACAACGGCTTCAGTTATACACTTGGGGCAGGGGGTGTCTCCACAGGCTCGAAGAGCGTGCTCACCATCAACCTCAACAGGTGTGTGCAATATGCCGTCAACAATGGTCAGGACTACCGCGAGTACCTCTCTCATATCATAGACCTTTGTCACAAGGTGCAGCTGGCCTATAATGAGAATCTCAAGGAACTCAAGGAGCACGGCATGCTGCCGCTCTTTGACGCCGGCTATATCAATATCGGCAGGCAATACCTCACCATCGGTGTCAACGGTCTGGTGGAGGCTGCTGAGTTTATGGGGCTGGAGATCACCGACAATCCCAAATATCTCGCTTTCGTGCAGGAGATCCTCGGACTCATCGAAAAATACAACAAGCAGTACCGCACGAAGGATGTGCTCTTCAACTGCGAGATGATACCTGCTGAGAACGTGGGAGTGAAGCATGCCAAGTGGGACCGTGAGGACGGCTATTTCGTGCCGCGCGATTGCTACAACAGTTATTTCTATGTCGTAGAAGACGATTCACTCAATATTATCGACAAATTCAAACTCCATGGCGCACCATATATCGAGCACCTCACAGGTGGTTCGGCGCTCCACATGAATCTTGAGGAGCACCTCTCGCAACAGCAGTACCGCCAGTTGCTCAAAGTGGCTGCGAAGGAAGGATGCAACTACTTCACCTTCAACATTCCCAACACGATCTGCAACGACTGCGGACACATCGACAAGCGCTATCTCAAGGAGTGCCCACATTGCCATTCAAAAAACATCGACTATATGACCCGCATTATCGGATATCTGAAGCGCGTAAGCAATTTCTCCCAACCGCGTCAGGAGGAGGCACAGCGCAGGTTCTATGCCGGTCAGAAAAAATATACAGTTTAATATCTCAAACCTTTAAACCCAAGCAGTGATGCTGAAATACGTCAATACAGGAATTGTTTTCCAGGAGATACCCGACGAGGTGACGCTCGCCATCAATATTTCTAATTGTCCTTGCCATTGTCCGGGATGCCACAGCAAGTATCTGTGGGAGAACATCGGGATACCCCTCACTCCCATGGCGATCACGGAAATGATGGGGCATTATGGTGCGGGCGTCACCTGCATCGCTTTCATGGGAGGCGATGCTGATCCATCCTATGTCAACACGTTGGCGCGCTTCGTGCATAGGGAGTTCCCGCAGATGAAGGTTGCATGGTATAGCGGGAGGCAAAGGATTCCCTCCTCGGTGAGGAAAGCCGATTTCGACTATATCAAGGTAGGCCCCTACATCGCTCATCTGGGGTGTCTGAAGGACCGTACGACCAACCAGAGACTTTACAAGAAAGCCTCGGGTGATGACTTCACGGATGTAACGTCTTCTTTTTGGAAATGATGGATGGATCTCAGGCGGTGGCTATAGTGTGTGCCAATTCTCTCACGACATTAGGGCTGAGGGAATTGCTGCATAATGTGTTGCCGCCAGGAGTGGAGATCGTTACTTTTTCTAATGTCGCCCAACTGCGTGAGCAAGGCGACCGATTTGTGCATTATTTCGTCGATATCAGTTCCTTGTTGCCCGACAAGGCTTTTTTTCAGGAAAGAAACAGGAAAACCATCGTGCTCACCACCACGCCCGACCATGAGGCGCAGTTGCCTGAGTTTCCTTGCCTTTGTGTGGCGGTGTCCGAGAATCAACTATTGCGGGCCCTCCTGATGATCCAGCAGCGGGGGCACAACCATAGGAACAACATTTCTATGGTCGGAAAAAACAAAAAACGGCTTACCCCGCGTGAGGTAGAGGTACTCTCGTTGGTCGCTCAAGGTCTAATCAACAAGGAGATTGCCGACCGGCTGCATATCAGTCTGGCCACAGTCATCACTCACAGAAAAAATATTGTGGAGAAATTGGGCGTGCGAAGTGTACCGGCACTGACCATGTATGCCGTCATCAATGGCTATGTGGATGTCCACAAGATTTAGTTTTAAGGTGGTTTCAAATTAATTCTAAACACCTTAAAGCCAAGCACCCATTACAGCCAAGCACTCAGCAGATGAGCAAACCATCCGCGGCGCTTTTGCCACCAGGTG
>CADCQC010000349.1 GCA_902803455.1 uncultured Prevotellaceae bacterium | reverse complement strand
TTCTGCCAGTTGCTGATCATCAAAGACGGTGCCCCGCGCGCCATCTCCAGCAAGATGCGTTTGAAAAGGACCATCTACAGGGCCTTGTGTGAAAAGGGGGGCCGTATCTGTATCATCGAGGCAAAGAAGTCGATGACCTATGAATCCTTTGTGAAGAGTTTGGTAGCCTATCAGGTGAAGCATGCGCTCTATCTTGATATGGGGAGCGGCTGGAACTACGCCTTCTATCGTGATCAAGAAGGACATTTAAAAGAATGCTTTCCAGAAAGCAAATTATCTCCCAAATTCAGATACCGGACCAATTGGATTACTTTTTATAAGAGTGCATGAAAATCCACTATAAATGATTTTTTTTCCCATTTTTTTTGGCCGTGTTAATGATATGTACTAAATTTGTCGCCAATTAATTACTGATATCAACAATTTTTGTTGTATTTTTGAAAAAGAGAAAGTTTGAGAGAGGCTGGTGTAATCATCTGAAAGATGCGGCATTCGGCCACACTTTATTTTCGTATCATCATTTCCATTGAATCAAGAGACTATTCAATCTTAGAAAGAATATTATTATCAATCTATAAAAAGGATTCTTATCTTTTAATCTATAAAAAGAAGCTTATGAGAAAGTGGTTTACTCTATCTATTTTTCTGATATTGGGACTGACAAGGTTGGATGCCCAGGATTTTCCACTCCAATTTCAAGATGAGCAAGGCAACGTCATTGCCGATGGTACCATTTTGACACTGAACACCCCCCTGATAGAGGAGGATGATTTTGGCGGTGGTTTGCTCATTCCCTCAGGTCTTTATGTGAAGAACACCTCTTCTTCCGAAGTAATCTGCGGATCTGAGTACTCCATCACATCGATCAGCAATGGTGTGATCCAGACCTGTTTCCCATCCAACTGCATCCAGCGTAGTCAACGGGGTTCCTGGTCCTCTGAGACCGGCACGATGGCCGCAGGTGAGAGCAAGAGCATCCAGACAGAGTGGATTCCAGTGGATGCCGGTCAAGCCGACATGGATTATCAGTTGGTGAAATACAAACTCAATCCGGTGACCAAGAAATACGTTGTCGATGGTCACGGTCCGAAGATCACAATGAAGTTTGTCTATGATCCCGCCATGATTCATGAGATAGATCATCATGCCGGCGCCATTAGCCGTGTGGATTATTTCACCCTCGATGGCCGCCGTGTCATCCTTCCCGCTCATGGTCTGTATGTGGTGAAGACGGTCTATGTCAATGGTGCCGTGAAGACGACCAAACAGCGTTTCTGACACGCAGGTACAGCATTTCAAAACAGAATCTTTTCAGTAACGGTGCCAGCCATGAGGCATGGTGATGGTACTATTGTTTATTTTAATATCAATTCACATGAAAAAATTTACTCTTTTCTTGTTGGCTGTTTTCCTCGTGACAGCCACCAGCATGGCTCTACAGCCAGCCAAGACACTCTCCAAGGAGCGTGTGGCAGGATTGTCTCTCAAGAAAACGACAGAGACCAAGGCCAATCTATCAAAGGCTTCCAAGCAACGTTTGTTGAAGGCCGACCGCCTTCGTGCTGCCCGTGAGGTGTTTGCCAAGCAGAAAGCATCCCAGAAATCCAATGGAGCGAACAAGGCCAAGCAGATCGCCAAAGACATGATCGTTGACCAACCCGCCGGCACATTGGTCAATTACGCTCGTGGCGGTTTTGCCTATTACGTCATGTTCAACATTTACAGCACCAATTTCTCTGGTGCCATGGGTAATGTAGTATTTGGCGAGGGTAACGAGGTGTATATTAAAAACATCATCTCACAGTATGCCACTGGCGCATGGGTAAAGGGTACCATCGACGGCGCCAACATCAAAATACAGTTCCCCCAGCAGGTTCTTGACTACGATGGCACACCTTACTATGCCATGATGTTGGGTTATGACGCCGGTGAGCAATGGTTTTTGCCTATCGAAGACCAGACCCTCACGCTGAATTACGATGCCACTACCGGTGCCATCACGACCGATCCCAATTCAGATTTCGGTCTTGGCAATACCGTTGTCGCCCTCTGCGAAGCCACTGGCGATTGGACAGGTTTTGCCGATTGGGACATGTCATTCACCAAGGTTACCGACACGCCCGTCGTAGCACCTGAAGGTCTTGAGACCTCTTCTTATGCCCTCTCTGCAGAGGGTTATGAAGGATCTGTTGCTGAGGTTGGCTTCAGCGGTAACGACATCTATGTGAAAGGACTTTACAAAGACTTACCCGATGCATGGGTGAAGGGAACCATTGATGGTGACAAGGTTTATTTCAAGAGCGGCCAGTATTTTGGAGCAGATGAAGAACTTGGTTATCATGTCTATCTCCTTTCTGCTATTGCTGAGGAAGCCTACGATGATTATTACGAAGAGTATTACACTGAGTACACGTTGTCAAACGATGACATTGTGTTCGACTTCGACCCTGCCAACAAGACACTTACCAACAGTTCTGCCTTCCTCATCAATGCAGGCAAGGATGTGGTTTACTATGTCAACGGCTTCAACAAGGCTTCCCTCACACCGTTTGTTGAGGTGCCTGCTACCCCAGCCACCCCTGTGTTTACGGATCTGTATGAGGCTGGTTACACCTATTATCTGTACGGCTATGGATGGGGATACTTCAGTTTCGACCTTCCCACCGCTGATACAGAAGGCAACTATATTGTCCCAGAAAAACTATTCTACAAACTTTATTATAAAGTAAACGGAGAGGTGAAGCCTTACGTGCTCACCTGTGACATCTACACAAAGATTGACGAACCGGAAATGACAGAGATTCCTGTCAATTATTCCGAAAATTGGGATATCTACCGCGATGGCGTCAACACCACCATCTACTATCATGTCATCGGTCCGGAGGCCTTTGGTGTCCAAGCCGTTTATTATGGTGGCGGTGAGGAGCACAGTTCCGATATCGCATGGATTAATGTAGAAGAAATCGGTGCTGAGATCCAGCCAGAGGCAGCAACGCCAGCATATCCTGAGGTTGATCCTACCAATGTAGGAGGCAGCATTGACTTTGGTTACTATACCGGCGAACAAGACTTAAGCTCCTTCGGTGACCAATTGACAGAGACCTACAACGTGGCCATCAAACTGCAGGATCCCGCTCTCGAGGGAACCCATATCGACGCCATCACCTTCCCGCTGATGAATACTGAAAATATGAGCAACGTGTCTGTCTTCCTTACCAGCCAGTTGCGCGTAGAGGACGGTAAGAACGTGCCCGACCTGATCAAGATTGACGTGCCTTCACCAGAAGCAGGTTTTGTCACAGTAAACCTTGAGAAGCCCTACGTTATCCCCGCAGGTGGTGTCTATGTAGGCTATTCGTTCGATATCGACGAGGTATCCGACGAACTCAACCAATATCCTATCGCAGTGATGGAGGGTGTCAATGATGGAGGTTTCTGTATCCAGACATCAAGATGCTTCCTCAAGTGGATGGATATCTCGGAGATGTCAGGAGCTACCGCAGCCATCCAGGTGACCGTCTCTGGTAAGACCGTAGCAGACAATGCCGCTGCCACCGCTGCCGGCGAGAAACTGTATGTAAAGACAGGTGAGCCCTTCGAGGCCGTGATTCCTATCATCAACCATGGTGCTAAAGGCGTGCAATCAGTAGATCTGGAATATGCTATTGCCGGTCAGACTGGTTCAAAGCACATCGATCTCACCGAGCCCATCAATGGTTTCTTCGGTCTGTCGAGTGATATCGCTCTCCCACTTTCCGCTATTGCAGAAGATGGCAACTACGAACTCACTGTCAAAGTGGTCAAGGTGAATGGTGAAGTGAACAATGATGCCGCCGCACAAGCCATTACAGAGGTTGTCTCACTCTCTACCGTTCCTAAGAAGCGCACACTGATTGAGGAGTATACCGGCACATGGTGTGGTTATTGTCCTCGCGGTATGGTGGCACTCGAGCATTTAGCAAAGGCTCATCCCGATGACTTCGTGGCCATCAGTTACCACAATGGAGACCCGATGGAGATACTTCCGTCATCTAATTTCCCATCATCTATTCAGGGTTACCCATCAGCTTGGATTGACCGTGTAGAGGAAGTGGATCCTTACTATGGCACTGGATCAGAAGCACTTTATATAGTGAAGGATCTCCAGCGCCGCAACAAGGTCTTCGGCCAGGGAAACATCGAGATCACAACCGAACTGAGTTCCGACAAGAAGTCTGTCGACATCTTCACAGAGGTGACATTCCCCTACAACATCAGTGACAACAAGTTTGCATTGGAGTATGTGCTCGTTGCCGACGGCCTCACCGGTGCTGCTGGAACCGAATGGGATCAGACCAACTACTATTCAGGAGGCTCATTGGGCGAAATGTCTGGTTTCGAAGCTGCTGAATCAACCATACAAGGTATGACATTCAACGATGTGGCTATCGCCATGTCCAGGATCGGCGGTATCCCTGGCAGTCTGCCCATAGAGATCAAGGGTGGTGAGGCCATCAAGCATTCATTCTACTTTGATTTCGCTGATGTTGCCAACACCAAATTTGAGCCGATCATCCAGGATGTGAACAAACTCCGCGTGGTGGTGCTTCTCGTTGACACAACAACAGGCGAGGTGGTCAATGCCAACAAGGTGAATGTGGGTGATGCCACAGGTATCGGCACCATCGCAGGTAACCAAGCCGACAACAGCATCATCGAGGTGTCCTACTACGACATCAGCGGCCGCCGCATCAATACTCCTCAAAGAGGTCTCAACATCATGAGTGTGAAGTATGCTGACGGCACCCAGAAGAGCGTCAAACTCTTCCGTTAAGATCATTCTCTCATCTGTTATATGAGCAACAGGGGCGGCACCCATCAGGATGCCGCCCTTTTTTAACCCTTTCATCCCAGTATTTATCCTTTACCATCATGACAGCCCAAGAGATCATCCGCCACATAGAGACCCTTAGAGATGACGAGCAGCGCCAGGTGCTCATGCGTTTTTTCAAGACCCGCCCCGGTGAATATGGCGAGGGAGATGAGTTTTTGGGCATCAAGGTCCCACAGATACGCGAGGTGGTCAAAAAAACAAGCACGCTGTCGCTCTTGGAAGTTCCCGAATTGCTGGTGAGCCGGTGGCACGAGGTACGCTTGTGCGGATTTCTCATCATGGTGGACCAGTTTGAGCAGCAAGCCAAGAAACGGTTGATCCACGAAGAGAAAGCCATCAGCCGTCGCGATGAGATAGTACGGCAATATTTGCAATATGCCCGGCATGCCAACAACTGGGATCTTGTCGACCTCTCTGTGCCTAAGATTTTAGGACACTGGCTGCTCTTGCCCACCATGCTAAATGGTAAGGTAGGCATCCACGAAGATGAAAAACGTCACCTACTCGACCGGTTGGCTCAAAGCGACAACCTGTGGTTGCAGCGCATGAGCATCGTCTGCACATGGAAGACCACGCAGCAGGGCGATCCCTCATGGTGCTTACGCTATGCTGAGATGCACCTCCACCATCCCCATGACTTGATGCACAAAGCCGTGGGATGGATGCTCCG
>CADCQC010000348.1 GCA_902803455.1 uncultured Prevotellaceae bacterium | reverse complement strand
GCCAAATATGTTGTCTTTCTATCGCTTTTTTGATTCTTTAAGAAAAAAACGCCAATTGTCAGACATACATTATTTTTTGAAGTAGAGCGTGGTGTAATGATGAGACACCTGTTCTTCGACAGGAGGCAATTGCATATAGTCCTTATACCTTACAGTCAGGCATTCATGCCAGCCGACCGGGACATAAAACTCCTCACCACAGAATGTTTTCTTCACCCTGCCCTCAAAATATTCTCGCTTGTAACGACGAAAATCAGACGTGATGAAAATATAGTTGCCTGTGTCTAAATCATATTTGCGATATTGATCCATTCGCTTGCCATAATAGTATTGAGCACGTCGAAGCAGAAAATTACCCTCAGGCAATAAATGGCGCTGATATAAGGCATTGCCCCATTTCTTGTACCAACATCCTTTTCGGGAAAGGCTCAAAATCGCTTGAATGTGTTGATCAACAGATGGCTCATCTGTTGGGGAGCCATACATCAGGTATATATCAACATACAGTCCTAAGATACGTTGACGACCTTCCATCCCGTAAGTATGATTGTCATAGATCCTACCTATCGGAAGCAAACTCTTCATGTCATCATAACACGTATGAATGGCATAGTCTTCAGACTGGTATATTTCCATCAGTTTAAAGAAATCTTTTTCAGGCATCATGACATCTATATCGTCATCCCATGGAATAAACCCTTGATGACGGACAGCACCAAGCATGGTACCGTATGCTAAATAATAACATAGGTGATGGCTGTCGCAAAAAGAGGTAAATTCTTTGAGAATTTTGAATAGAATAGAATGTGTTTCTTCTAATGTATATGGTTTTTGTACGGGATGCATAAAGAATGCTGATGATTAGTATTATTAATATCTGTTTTTAAATAGCTTGACAAAAACAGCCGACTAATGATGGAGATACCATTCATAAAGCCGGTGGATACCCTCATCAATGTCCACTTGATGACGCCAGCCAAGTTGGTGAAGCTTGGTCACGTCGGTCAGTTTGCGGGGAGTTCCGTCTGGTTTGCTGGCATCCCATCTGAGTTCTCCTTTGAATCCGATCTCACCAACAACCTTTTCGGCTAATTCTCTGATAGAATGCTCAATACCAGATCCCACATTGATATGACAATTGCGAATTTCCTTATCCTCAGGAGAATAGGTGTCGGAGAAATCGACGTTGAGCAGCACGTGGACGCTGGCATCTGCCATGTCCTCACTCCACAACATCTCGCGGAGCGGACTTCCCGTGCCCCACAGCGTCACGCTGTCGGGTGCAATGCCATAATGAGACAATTTCTCAAGGATGGTCTCTTCTGATGCTTGTCCGTCAATACCTTCCACCGGACGGGCATTAAGGTCGCGTCTCACCATCTCCCAGTCGCCTTCGTTCAGACATCTCGAGAGATGTACCTTGCGGAGCATGGCTGGAAGCACATGACTGTTCTCAAGATGGAAATTATCGTTGGGGCCATACAGGTTGGTGGGCATCACTGCCACATAGTTGCAGCCATATTGCAGGGAGAAACTCTCGCAGAGTTTCAGTCCTGCGATTTTGGCGATGGCGTATGGCTCATTGGTGTATTCAAGAGGGGAGGTGAGCAATGCGTCCTCCCGCATCGGCTGCGGTGCCTCACGGGGATAGATGCAGGTAGAGCCTAGAAAAAGCAATTTCTTGACATCATGGCGGAAACTCTCACCGATGACATTCTGCTGTATCTGCAGATTCTGGTAAATGAAATCAGCCCTGTAACGGGAGTTGGCCATAATTCCACCCACATGGGCGGCTGCCAGCACCACTGCGTCGGGGCGCTCACGGTCGAAAAAATCACGTACGGCAACACCGTCCATCAAGTCGAGTTCTGCATGAGAACGACCTACAAGATGGTGATATCCACGTTGTTGCAGGTTGTTCCAGATGGCAGAACCGACAAGACCCCTATGACCTGCCACATAGATCTTGCTTTGTTTATCAAGTGTCATTGGTCTTGCAGCTGATTTTTAAGATAGAGTTTTCTGACAAACTTCATGTCGTGCTCCATCATGATTTTCACTAATTGGGTGAAGGAGGTCTTGCGTGGGTTCCAGCCCAGTGTCTCTTTGGCTTTTGTCGGGTCACCCAACAGCTGGTCCACTTCTGCCGGTCTGAAATATTTGGGATCCACTTCCACCAAGACACGGCCCGTAGCCTCGTCGATACCTTTCTCATCGACACCTTCTCCTTGCCAATTCAGATGAATGCCCACCTCCTGGAAAGCCAAAGTGGCAAACTCACGCACGGTGTGGTATTCTCCTGTCGCGATGACAAAATCATCGGGAACTGGTTGTTGCAGGATGAGCCACATGCATTCCACATAGTCACGGGCATATCCCCAGTCGCGAAGGGAATTGAGGTTGCCTAAGTAGAGCTTGTCTTGAAACCCTTGTGCGATGCGGGCTGCCGCCAAGGTGATCTTGCGGGTGACGAAGTTCTCACCGCGGCGCTCACTCTCATGGTTAAACAGGATGCCATTGCAACAATACATCCCATAACTCTCACGGTAGTTCTTCATGATCCAGTAGCCATAGAGTTTGGCCACTGCATAAGGTGAGCGGGGATAAAATGGTGTGGTCTCCTTTTGTGGCACTTCCTGCACCTTGCCGAATAATTCTGAGGTGGAAGCCTGGTAGATGCGGCATCTCTTTTCCAATCCGCAGATACGCACAGCCTCAAGGAGTCTCAGCACCCCCACGGCATCAGTGTCTGCCGTGTATTCCGGGACATCGAAAGAAACCTTGACGTGACTCTGTGCCGCCAGGTTGTAGATCTCCGTGGGATTGACCTCTCTGATGATGCGGATAAGTGAGGATGAGTCGGTCATATCGGCCCAGTGGAGGTTGATGAGGCGTGTCTGTTTCATGTCGCGCACCCATTCATCCAGATACAGATGTTCGATACGTCCGGTGTTGAATGAGGAGGAACGGCGGAGAAGACCATGTACCTCATAGCCTCTCTCTATCAGGAATTCAGCCAGATAAGAGCCGTCTTGGCCAGTGATGCCGGTGATTAGTGCTGTTCTTTTCTCCATTATGATTCTCCTGAGAATTGTTTGATTTTTTGCTCCTCACTAAGTTTGCAGATGAGCAGCGTTCCGTCTTTCTCTGCCACGATATATCCGTCAAGACCTTGAATGACTACTTTGCGCTCTCCTGTGGTGTGAACGATACAGTTGTGGGTGTCGAAAAGTGAGATATTGGGGCCGATCTTGCAGTTTCCATAGAGATCCTTGGGTGTCTGCACCATCAGTGATCCCCAGGTGCCCAAGTCACTCCAACCGAAATCGGCAGGACAGACGAATATTTCTGAGGCCCGCTCCATGATGGCATAGTCCACAGAAATGCTCTCGCACTCAGGATACCGCTCGTTGATGGCTTGTTGCTCTGCCTCTGTACCGTAGATCGGAAGCATATTCTCAAAGATCTTCGACATGGCTGGCATGTAGACCCTGAAAGCGTTGACGATCGTGCTGACGTTCCAGATAAAAATGCCGGCATTCCAGAAGTAACTCTTGTTGCGGATATATTTGGTGGCTGTCTCAAGGTCGGGCTTCTCGCGGAAGGAGTCCACCCGATAGACTTCCTTGTTGCGGGCGGAATTGGAGGTGAGGTCGGCCTGGATATAGCCATAACCGGTTTCCGGACGTGTGGGTTTCATGCCCAATGTCACGATGGCATCGGTCTCCGCCGTGAAGTTCAGACATGAGGTGACCACACGTTTGAACTCATTGGTGTTGGTCACCAGGTGGTCGCTAGGCGTCACCACTATATTGGCCTTGGGATCCTGTTTCTTGATGCGCCAACTCACGTATGCGATGCAGGGAGCGGTATTTCGGCGGCAGGGCTCGCACAAGATGTTGGAGACGGGCACTTCAGGTAATTGCTCGTGCACGATGTCGGCATACTTCGCATTGGTCACCACCCAGACGTGAGAAGGGTCGCAAATACCCTCAAAACGGTCGAGCGTGAGTTGCAGCAAAGTGCGGCCAACCCCAAGGACATCAATAAACTGTTTTGGATGCTCGCTGGTGCTCATTGGCCAGAAACGGCTTCCTATGCCGCCTGCCATGATAACGAGATGATTGTTGTGTAATGCCATGCCTAATGGAGTTGAAATAGTTAGTGATCGTCTTTCTCTTTGTTATTAATAATAAGGATAATATCGTGATATGGCATCCATATCGCTTCGCTGGGATAATGGCTGAGCAGCCTCAGATTGAATTTCTGTCTAAGCAAGAAACGATATAGTTTGCTTTCTTTTTTCTCTATCTCTTGAACGCGCTTTTCGTATTTACCGAAGTTGCCGGCTTTGAGCATCTCATCAAGCAAGAATTTTCCCTCTTTCTCGTTTGGTTCGGTGTAGAGGTATTTTTTGTCAAG
>CADCQC010000347.1 GCA_902803455.1 uncultured Prevotellaceae bacterium | reverse complement strand
TGATCATCTTCATCATGCCTTTTTTCCAATTCTTGAATCCATGTAGCTGATGTGGCCACTTCATTGAAATCAAAGAGATGGGTATGCAATATTTTATCTAATTCGACATCTCCATAATTGCAGTCGATGATTTCTGCCTTGGGTTGAAGCGTATGAACAATCTGTCGTATACGGTCAAGTTCTTTTTCTTCCACTTCTGATGCCTTGTTGAGCAACACAATATTGCAAAATTCTATTTGTTGGATAACCAAATTCTCAATATCTTCTTCATCAATGTTCTGGTCAAGCAAATTGTTGCCGCCTGCGAAATCACTCTTCATTCGCAAAGCATCCACAACGGTGACAATACAATCAAGTTGAGCGACGCCATCTTTGATATATTCATTGCCCATATTGGGAATGGAGCAAATCGTTTGGGCGATGGGCATAGGCTCACAAATTCCACTGGCTTCAATGACAATGTAGTCAAACCGGTGAAGTCGGGTGATGTCACGCAACTGTTCGACAAGATCCATCTGCAATGTACAGCATATACAGCCATTTTGCAAAGCCACCAAACTATCATCTTTCTGACCGACAATTCCTCCTTTTTCAATCAAATCCGCATCAATATTGACCTCTCCAATATCATTGACGATAACAGCAAATTTAATTCCTCGCCGATTAGTGAGAATTCTATTCAACAAAGTGGTTTTACCGCTACCTAAATAACCTGTCAGCAATAATACAGGAACAGCATGTATTTGCATAGTTTTATGGATTTATAATTTGTATAAATATATGTGATGTCAAATTCACTTGCAAAGTTACGAACATTATTTTATTTTGTTGACCATCAATAAACAATAAAAGATGTCTGTGACTTCATTTTTTTATTCATCACTTGATAATCTGCTGAAGTTTTCATATCTTTGTCAACGCAGATGAAGACACCTGCAAAAACAATATACACATGTTGACAAACAGATAAACAAATCAAATTCATTATTATCATATGAATAGCAAATTAAGAATGATGATGGTCATCTCGCTTTTATTGGTGATTTGCAATGTCGTTGCTGTACCTGCAAAAAAAGGAATCTGGCGAAAATTGTTATTGACAAATGGCAAGGAAGTAAAAGCACAATTGGCGGGTGACGAATGGTTTCATTACTATGTTGACCGAAAAGGTAACGCCTATATGGAGGCAGATAATAATAAATATAATAAGGTGAAACCTGAAGACTTGGAAAAGTTGCGTCAATCTGCTATTTCAAAGCGAACAAACAATCATAGAAATGAATTTTGGCTTGGTGCAGACATCAGCGGTACGACTGCTTTAGAGGCAAGCGGCCAATGCCTGTATGATACAGATGGTCGGATCACGGAAAACACAGCATTGATGCAACGATATGGCATGAATGCTGTTAGGCTAAGAGTATGGGTAAATCCTCAAGGAGGTTTTTGTGGAAAAGATGATGTATTGGAAATGGCCAAAAGAGCCCGCTATTATGGAATGCCAGTGATGATAGATTTCCATTATAGTGACTGGTGGGCTGACCCAGGAAAGCAGCATATCCCTGGTGCATGGCAATATTTCAAATACGATGAAATGAAGTATGCCTTAGCCTCACATACAAGGGAAGTACTTAAACTATTGAGAGACAATAAGATCAATGTAAAATGGGTACAAGTAGGAAATGAAACGACTCATGGGTTCTTATGGCCAATGGGGCGTGCAGAAGAAAACATGCAACAATATGCCGGACTCACTCAAGCAGGATATGATGCTGTCAAGGATGTTTTTCCTGATGCACAAGTGATTATTCATTTAGATGGAGGTTGTGATGCCAAACGATATGATTTCATTTTCGATGGTCTCAGAAAATATGGCACAAAATGGGATTTGATAGGGGTCAGTGTTTATCCTTATTGGGATATCCAAGCTGGATTGGAAAAAGATGCAGAGGGCACCATTCGTGATTTCGCTTCCAACATCAGGAGAATGTATGACAAATATGGCACAGAGTCAATGGTGGTTGAGACTGGTGTGGAAGTCAAACGTCCAGTTGAAGGGAAAAAGATGATGACATCCATCATCAATGCCGCACTAAATGATTGCGGAGGCCATTGTCTTGGCGTATTCTATTGGGCACCGGAATTGGAAGGTCATTATCCCCTTGGCGCATTCGAAAACCATCGTCCTACCATCATCATGGAGGCTTTCAAAGAGTGTGCCGCACACTTACAACAATAATCTATTTCTCATCACTATCTATGGCCTTAATTCACCTATTTATTGGCTCATCATAGGTAAAGGTGTGGTCACGAGTGGAATACTTTTGCTTCGTTAACAATCCTTAAGGCAAAAAATTCTTTATTGTCATTTTTTTTGCCTATCTTTGTATGTACAAAATTTAAGGGTAGTCTCTGAGGCACCAACCCCGAGTACGCTCCAACCGAGCTCTCATAATCACTACGTTGGAAAAATGATTTTAGTTAACTGTATGAAAACAATAGGTTAACTAAAATTGATTATGAAACATGTTTTCTTATAGGGACTTCTAGTTTCCCGCTATTGGAATGATCTGCTTTTCACCATACTTCGGTGAAAGTAACTCTTATGCTTTGTCGTTTAACGACGATGTCCATCATTTCGGCTTCAAGCCGAACACTTCAACTTATTAGTAGATGAATTATTCATACTATTGGGAGGCTGTGTGCCTTCTTAGTACCTCTCGCACTCCGTTCAGGAGTATCATTTCGCATAGTAATAACTTACGTAAAACAACAGAATCCATGACAATTGAGATTAACGGACATCACATTACCATCGAAAACATTGACCCCATGCTCATCCTTCTTCACCTCGGTGACAAGGTTCCCAAGAGTTTCGTAAGCGACATCGCCAAACCGAACTTCTCCATCGTGGTAAGACCGTCGGACAAGCCCAACAGCAAGACCAAGGAGGGTGACTACACGATTATTGTCCGCAAGGACAGTGGTGAGGAGATTGTTCTCGACATGCCGCACCGTGGGGCGAAAATGCTCTACTTGCTCACGCTGCTGTGTCAGAAGGTGGTGGGTGGACTGCCTAACAGGTACTTCAAGAACGAGAGAGCCGCTGCAGTCATAAAGGCACTCTACGACAAGCTCTACCGTTCGGGTGGAGCGCAGTGGGTGGAGAACTGCACTGCGAATGTACACAACATTTCCAATTACCGCAGCCACGCCAATAGCGCCGTAGAGAATAACGAGACTTTGGACAATGTGGCTCGCTACTGGTGTGGGTTTGAGGACGAGAAGTGTACCATCGGCAAGAAGCAACTGCAGTTGAGGAGAATACGCATTCCGAACGACCGCATTCTCTTCGAGGACGCAGCCAAAAGCAGTGTCACCTTCGAGCAGCTCATGGAGCAGCTGCCGCCACTGGAGGACCTTTTCGGCTTCAGGAACAAGACCACAGAGCGCATTCGCGAGCTCCGCTCGAAGAAGGTAAACGGTGTTTTCCCTCACAGC
>CADCQC010000346.1 GCA_902803455.1 uncultured Prevotellaceae bacterium | reverse complement strand
GGGCCGTGGTGGCTTGAGGCTCAGGGAGGAGGACGGCGTCCATCTCGTTGTTAAGCAACATCATGAGTCTTACGTTGACATCGTTCACTTGGATTCGGAAAACTGGCAAATCAGGACGAACACTGTCTATGCCAAGTGTGGCCAGATAATCGGTGGCGGAATAACGGCTCATGGCCACCATCTTGTCTCCCATTTGTTTGAGTTCACGAATTCGCCCTCGACGGTTGCCGATAAACTGCCAATAGGCATTTGTCGCACTTACATAACGTAAGGGGAGGCCTTGATGGCGAAGGCGCTCCGTCCGCATCAGATCACTCACCATTCCTTCCACTTTTTGGGCTTTAAACAACTCGTCGCAGTCCATTTGAGAACCTTGAGGCTTCAAACTGACATCCACTCCTAATTGTGAGAATATCCCACTGTCGCAGGCAACATAAATGGGAAGACAGTCTAATGTAGGAGTGACGGCTATCTTGAAGGCTAATGAATCCTTGCGTGCAGAGGCTGCACCGGCAAGACGCTTCTTGGCTTCTTGCTCTTGACTGCTGATACCACAACTGATTAAAAATGACAAAACAGTGATCAGCGTCAGAAAAAAGGGCTTGAACTTCATCATGGTCAAAAAAAGGCGCTCGTATCGTTACGAAACGCCCTATCTCAAAATGATATCTTATGAATTCATCGTTAGAAGGAATTCTTCGTTGTTGCGGGTTTGAAGCATCCGATCGTGGATGGTGTTCATCGCCTCAACGGGTGTCATGTCGGATATATACTTGCGTAATATCCACATACGGTCGAGGGTGGTCTTGTCTTGAAGCAGATCATCGCGACGGGTACTGGAGGCCACCAGATTGACAGACGGGAAGATTCGCTTGTTGGACAGCGAACGGTCAAGTTGCAATTCCATGTTGCCGGTTCCCTTGAATTCCTCAAAGATCACCTCATCCATCTTTGAACCGGTGTCGATAAGTGCTGTGGCAATGATCGTCAGCGAACCGCCACCTTCTATCTTGCGGGCTGCACCGAAGAAACGCTTGGGCTTCTGAAGGGCATTGGCGTCAACACCTCCGGTGAGAACTTTACCGCTGGCTGGGGATACGGTGTTGTAAGCACGTGCCAATCGGGTGATACTGTCAAGGAAGATCACCACGTCATGGCCGCATTCTACCATACGCTTGGCTTTCTCAAGTACGATGCCTGCAATTTTTACATGACGCTCGGCGGGTTCGTCAAAGGTGGAGGCAATCACTTCGGCATTCACTGTGCGGGCCATGTCGGTGACTTCCTCGGGGCGCTCGTCAATCAGAAGCATCATCAGGTAGGCCTCTGGGTGATTGGCTGCTATCGCATTTGCGATGTCTTTCATCAGGATAGTCTTACCAGTCTTGGGCTGAGCTACGATGAGTGCACGCTGGCCTTTACCAATTGGTGAGAACAGATCCACAACACGTGTTGACAAGTTGGTGGTCATACGATCACCGCAGAGATTGTATTTCTCCTCTGGAAAAAGGGGTGTGAGATGTTCAAATGGTATACGGTCACGTATCTCAGCTGGATTACGGCCGTTGATCTTGTTGATTCCTGTCAGTGGGAAATATTTCTCTCCATCTCGGGGAGGACGGACATTGCATTCCACCACATCACCGGTCTTAAGACCATATTGTTTCACCTGTTGGCTCGAAACATATACATCGTCGGGAGATGACAGATAGTTGTAGTCACTGGAGCGCAAAAAACCGTAACCATCTGGCATAATTTCCAATACACCGTTGGCAGTGATGATATTATCGAAATTATAGACTTTGGCGGTGTCTTTCGGTGACTGGAAAGTGGGCTGAACCTGCTGAGGCATCGGACTGGTGGGATTGTCAAAAATATCGTAGGTGGGCATGGCGCCTTGATCCTCGATAGGCAGGTCAACAATGGTGATAAAGTCTGTGCCGTCGGCTGGATCGTCTTCCCAAAGACCGTCTAACATGGCTTGAGTCTTCTCTTCCTGAGCTTCATTATGAGCTTTTACTTTGGCTTGCAACTGAGCGATCAGGTCGCTGTCGTCTCCGTCATCTCCTGCTGCTTCGTAGATGGCTTCAGGAACAATGTCGTCGTCTGAGAGAGGACTCATCTCGACTGTTTCTGAAGAAGGCTCTTCTGATAAAACAGACAGTGGCTCATCTGTGATTAGCGGTTGTGGATCTTCTTGAGGGGTGACTTCTGCCGTCTCTTCTGATGCCTGAGCAGTCTCTAATGCTGCTTTCTCTGCTTCTGCAGCTTTTTTTGCTGCTTCAAGGGCTTCTTTCTCTGCTTTTGACTTGCGACCACGCTTGGCAGCTGGTTTCGCTACGGGTTCCACTTTCTCTTCCACATTAGAAGGGGCTGGCACGGAGAGATCTTCGTTAAACAAGGGGAGGGGCTCTTGAATGGCCTTATTCTTCTTCAAATCGAAATTCTCGCCTTCTTTACCTGTGACACTATATACGCGATCTGTATCTTTCTTGGATATTCTGACGCGTTTGCGCTTGGTGACGGGATTCTTGGCTCCTTCAACAATGGCTTGTTTATCTAAAATTGAATATATAAGGGTTTCTTGACTGTCTTCAGGATGATGGTCAGCACCCAATTGGTCGGCGATATCCACCAATTCAGGGATATCTTTCGATAACAAATCGTCTTTACTGTACATAAAATGTAATGTTGATGGTAAAAATGGACTTTCGAGAGTTGAAAATCCTTTTTGTTGAAAAACTATGCAAAATTAATTATTTCATCAGATAATTGGGATTGATTGTGGGTATTTTTTCAAAATTTAACAGTTTTTGGTGCATTTTGAGCACATTTTGGGGCTCTCGCTAGCATGAAGGAGAATTTCTCTTCTAATTCACTCAATTCTAGCCAACGCATGCTTTTTTCATCTAATTCTTCTTTGAGAAGTGGTAGGCGCTTGCTCATCTCGGTGATTTCGCTGATGCTCGCTGTTCCTCCGCATAATGCTGTTTCTATTTCTTTCTGTTCTGATTCAAGAAGGGCTATTTCTTCTTCCAAACGAGAAAACTCTATCTTTTCCTTGTAGGTCATCTTGCGCTTTTCTGGATTGCGGTATTCCCGGCGAGGGCGCTTTTCTTGTACAGGAGTTACCTCTTCCTTGCTACGGAGATTGATCCATTCACGGTATTGGGAGTAATTGCCAGGAAAGTCCTTGATGATCCCGTCGCCCTTGAATACCAATAGATGGTCTACCACTTTATCCATAAAATAACGGTCGTGGCTGACTACAATCACGCATCCAGGAAAATCAACGAGATACTCTTCAAGGATCTGAAGGGTCTGGATGTCTAAATCGTTGGTGGGCTCGTCAAGGATGAGAAAGTTGGGGTTTTGCATGAGAACCGTACAGAGGTATAGTTTCCTACGTTCTCCTCCACTCAATTTATATACATAATTATATTGCTGTTCTGGAGTGAATTGAAAATATTGCAAAAACTGGGATGCGGTGAAATGTCGGCCACCACCAAGGTCGATATAATCGGCGATGTCTCTCACCACATCGATCACTTTCTGTTGCTCATCAAATTCAAGACCTTCTTGGGAGAAATAACCGAAACGGACAGTATCGCCAATGTCAAATCGGCCGCTATCAAGAGTTTCTTTACCAAGGAGCAACTTCAGGAAGGTGGATTTGCCCGTTCCATTGTTGCCTACAATTCCCATCTTCTCAAATCGGGCAAAATTGTAGTAGAAGTCTTTGAGGATAACCGTGTCGTCCCATGACTTGGAAACATATTGGCATTCGAATATTTTATTGCCTATGTAAATGTTGGAGGATTTCAAGCGCATCTGGCGTTCTTCGATCCTTTGCTTGGCCTTGCGCTCCAATTCATAAAAGGCATCCTCACGATATTTGGCTTTGTGACCGCGGGCTTGAGGCATGCGGCGCATCCATTCCAGTTCACGGCGGTATAAATTGTTGGCTCGTTCTATTTCGGCGCGTGCCACATCAATGCGGTGTTGTCGCTTCTCCAGATAATAGGCGTAATTGCCGCGATAGGTATAAAGGGTATGGTCGTCAAGCTCCAGAATGATGTCGCATACACGGTCGAGACAAAAACGGTCGTGAGTC
>CADCQC010000345.1 GCA_902803455.1 uncultured Prevotellaceae bacterium | reverse complement strand
TTCACATGGGCGGTCATCTTGCTGATCACAAAAGCTATTCCACCATTGGTCCTGATGATCTCCAACAAACATCCTGCCATCATGGTGATGATGATCAGTTCACCCATGTTCGTGATTCCTGTACCCATGGCACCAAACCAGCCTAATAAAGTGTATGCGCCGGTTAAAATTCCAATGATACCGGTCAACAGGATACCTAAGGTCAGTACGGCCATTACGTTCAATCCAATGATGGCGACCAACAACACGACGATATAGGGTATGATTTTCACATAATCGACTGGTGGGTGGCTCGTCGGTGAATGGACGGTAGACCCCATGAAAATATATACTATCAGGATGAGTAAGGCTGCGGGAAACACGATATACAGGTTGACCCTGAATTTGTCACTCAGTCTGCAGCGCTGGGTCGTCGTGGCTACGATGGTGGTATCGGATATGAATGACAGGTTGTCTCCGAAAAATGATCCGCCCACCACGACAGCGGTCAACAGGGGTACACTGGCTCCCGTGGATGTCGCTAAGCCTGCGGCTATGGGCGTCAGGGCAACGATGGTGCCGACACTTGTACCGATGGAAAGAGAGATAAAACATGCTGCGACAAACAAACCAGCCAAGATCATGTTGCCGGGCAACAAGGAAAGGGTCAGGTTGACAGTAGCGTCAATGCTTCCCATGACTTTTGCGGCATTGGCAAAAGCGCCTGCCATGACAAAGATCCAGAGCATCAGGAGGAGATTGCCTGTTCCTGCGCCACGACTGAAGTGTTCTATCCGCTTAGCGAGCGGCTGACCTCCAGAAATAGCTATGGCATAGATGCTGGCGATCATAAATGCCACTGTCAAAGGCACTTTGTCAAAGCCTGCCACAATAGAGATCCCTAAGTAGATGGTTACAAACACCAACAAAGGGCTTAGAGAAAACAATCCTTTTTTGTTGCTCATCCTGTTGCTCTTTATGCTTCTAATCTGTTTAACTTGTCTTGGATAGGTTTGAATGCTGCAGAATGGCCTTCTTCTGATGATAAATGTGGGAGGAGAATGACTCCTCCCACAAACATATTATAATTTATAATGTCACTCCATTCTTGAAGATGGATATCTCGCGGTAACCGTTCTCTTCATTTCTCGTGCGCTCACCATTAGCGACTGCAATAATCTTGTCAACAAATTCACCAAGAAGTTGCTTCATGGAAGTGCCTTCCACCAGTTTGCCTGCATTGAAGTCTATCCAATTTGGCTTGCGTTGGAAAAGATTACTGTTGGTGGATATTTTCATCGTCGGGATGAAGGTGCCGAATGGCGTGCCTCTTCCTGTGGTGAAAAGCACAATCTGACAACCGGCTGATGCCAAGGCGGTGGAGGCGACAAGGTCGTTGCCGGGTGCGGACAATAGATTCAGGCCGTGGGTCTTGATGCGGTCGCCATAGGCCAAAACACCACTGACGGGGGCGCGTCCGCATTTCTGTGTACAGCCAAGTGCTTTGTCCTCAAGGGTGGAAATGCCGCCGGCTTTGTTGCCCGGTGAGGGATTTTCTCCGACGGGTTCTCCATGACTTAAGAAGTAGTCTTTGAAGTCATTGACCAGCGACACGGTCTTCTCAAAGAGTTCTGGGGTCTCGCAGCGGTTCATCAATATCGTTTCCGCACCAAACATCTCTGGCACCTCTGTCAAAATAGAGGTGCCGCCCTGGGCGACCAGATAGTCGGAGAACTCTCCGACTAGCGGATTGGCGGTGATGCCGCTAAAACCGTCGCTACCACCACATTTCAATCCTACACGGAGATGGCTGAGGTCGCATGTCTCACGCTTGTCAGCGGATGCCAGCGCATACAGCTCACGCAAAATGGCCATGCCGGCTTCCACTTCATCACCGTCAACTTTCTGGGTGACGAGCAGACGGATACGGCTGGTATCATAATCGCCAAGCGTCTTCATGAAATCATCGGGCTGATTGTTCTCACAGCCTAATCCCAGCACGAGAACACCACCGGCATTCGGGTGCAATACGATGTCGCGCAAAACCTTGCGTGTATTCTCATGGTCTTCGCTCAGCTGTGAACAGCCATAGTTGTGATGCCATGCATGAATGGCATCGATACCTTCACAATGTGTTTCTTGTTCCAACTTGGAAGCCAGCCTTTCAGCAATGCCGTTGACACATCCCACTGTAGGTACTATCCATATCTCATTACGGATACCTACTTCACCGTTTTTCCTCACATAACCGTTGAAAGTGCGGTTTTCTTTCTTGATGCTAAGTTGTTCGTTCACAGGATGATATTCATAACTCAACGTACCTGCCAGATTGGTCTTCAAGTTGTTTTCATTAATCCATTCTCCTGCCTTCAGATCATCAATGGCATGTCCGATAGGATATCCATATTTGATGATGTCTGTTCCTTTGGGTGTGTCCTTGATGAGAATTTTGTGTCCCATCGGGACGTCTTGTCTGACGGTGATTTCTTGATCATCGACGCTAATTGTTTCTCCTTTCGCAAAGGCTATCAGGCATACGACCACAGAGTCTGCGACAGAGATTTTAATAAATGAAGCTTGATTCATGTTAGTTGATGGTTTTTATATCATAGTTCGTTGATAGAAGTCTACATTTTCTTTATTGAGTATTTCGATGGGCATATAGTTGACGGGTTTCACTTTTTTCTTGAGCACAATAGCCATGAACAATGCTTCCACGCAATAATAGCCCTGCATATAGGCATGTTGGGCGATCAGGAATGAGATACTTCCTTCGCGCAGGCAGTTGGCATTCTTCTTGACCATGTCATATCCCATGATTTGTATGTTGCGTCTGTTGGTGCGCAACAAGAATTCGCCAAGTATATGAGCTTTAGAACAGAAGGTGATACAATGGTGGGTGTTGGGGTGGTGGGTGAAATAGTCCTCCAGGATGTCATCGTAAGTAGCCTTTTCCTCTTCCAATGGCAAGTTGACATCTTCGATTCTCACATTGGGGAAATGGTCGTGCATATAGTGCCTGAACCCTACTTCGCGGTTGTCTTGCTGCTTGCTGGCCACTCTGCCGTCCTTCATCTGCTTCATCACCATGATTTCTGTCTCACCTGATGCGATCAGCATGAGCATCTTCGCTGCAAAATAGCCACTGCAGAATGAGTCTTGTCCATAGAACGACAAGGGCTTCAGGTCGGGCATGTATGAATCGAGCATGACAAACGGTATGTTGAGCTCATGCAATTTATCTGTAAACGGACGCGTCATGTCCAGATGGCTTGGGACGATGATCACACCATCTGGATTCTGTGACAGACACTCATCACATGCTTTTTTAAAAGTGTTGTCATGAAAGCGCTTGTAGTAAATCATTTTGATGTAAACATGAAAATCACGTCTCACCTCACAGGCTTTCTCGGCACCTTCTTCTATCTCTTCCCAATATGCCTCTGAAGCATGTTTGGGCATAATCAGACAAAATGTATAAGTACGGTTATAGGCCAATGCACTGGCATACATATTGGGCTGATAGTTCATCTCTTTCAGCGCTTTTTCTACCTTTTCTCTGGCACTGGCCGACACATTGGGCCTGTTGTGGAGCACGCGGTCAACAGTGCCGACAGAAACCCCGGCACGTTCAGCCACATCTTTGATTCTTATCTTATCTGTCATGGAAATTTTAAAGTTCCTTTTTTAAAATGCAAATATAGATAAAAAAGGGGAATTAATCGCCTGTAAAGATAAAAATCTTTCTAATGTCTACGCACGTCAGTTATTTTATATGATTTTTGAAATGAATTATTATATCATTTCCAGCCGCAGGCTGCTCTTTACTTACAATCCCATTCATACCAATCGTAACAGATGCCTCTTCCGCCAAATCCTTCTTTCTGGAAGATGAGCGCCTCGTTGAGTTCCTCACCATTGCCATCACTTGATTTCCCGAAATCAAAATATACACAATCACCCCATTCTTTCGCTAAAAGATGATCAAAGAGAAGGTCGAGAGCTCCATTCTTTTTCCCTTCGGGTGAGGCAGAGATATATTGTACATGTACAACTTTTTCCATTTGGTATAGAATAGTCCCAGCCAACATCTCCTGATGGTCGTAAACGCAATACAACCGGATATTTTGAGGAAAACGCTGCATGAGCAAGGCCATCTCTGCAGCGGTGTGCACAGGACTCGCTCCATATTTCTGATGGAGGTTGGCCGACAGGATCTTCCAAAAGATGTCGATGTCTTCGCCATAGCCTTCTCGTATGGACAGGCCATGGGAAAGGGCTTTTCTGATACCGGATTTTCTGGATTCTGCCAATCTCGGCTTGTGTGCCAACTCGATGGATGAGGAGATATGTCTGGCTATCAGGCGGGCACCGAATAAATGATGGATGATATAGATGTCTTCCTCAGCAGGATAACGGTGGTAAATCCATGGAATGGCTTTGTAAACAATTTTAGTCACTCCGATGCGGGTAAAATATCGGTTGATCTCAATAAAGATCTCACGCACAGGCACAACGGTCGCTTTGAGATCCATCATCAAACCACCATACGTTAGCCCTTGATGGCTGTAGACGATTTCTCCATCAATGTTGGCCGGAAAGATGGCAGTCAAACGGCTGTTTTTGTAGACCAATAAAGAGCAGTCTGTAAATCGGTCGGCATGGTAGTCCATGTAGTTGCGCAGAAAAAGAAACGTTCCGTTTTTCGATTGCAAAACGAAACGGTCCCATTCCGCTGACCTTGACGGGTCATATCTCACTATTTCATACATGCCAGCCATTTCAGATAATCCCCATAATCACGGATATAATCTTCCTCCTCAAAAAGGTGCGATGCCAGGACGAGACAAACTGCTCCTGATGAAAAATCTTCCAACGTCCGCCAGATACCTTTACCCACATACAACCCTTGATACGGGTGGTTCAGGTGGTATGTACTGCGACTGACGCCATCATCGAGAATGACGTCAAAAGAACCGCTGACAGCGATGATCACTTCCTCACAGGTCTTGTGAGCATGACCTCCACGGCATTCTCCTGATGGCACATCATATGTCCAGTAAACCCGTTCTATATTGAAAGGTATCTGGCGTGACTGTTCTGCTACAGTGAGATTGCCTCGCGGGTCAATGATCTTTGGCAAGTTGATGAGTTGATAACGACCGGAAAAAGGCATAGAATGTTATCGGTTGTTATACATTTGCTCGTAGTATTTCTGATAATCACCTGAAGTGACGTTGTCGAGCCAGTCCTGGTTGTCAAGATACCAGCGGACGGTGCGTTCGATGCCTTCCTCAAATTGGAGCGAGGGCTCCC
>CADCQC010000344.1 GCA_902803455.1 uncultured Prevotellaceae bacterium | reverse complement strand
GGAAATATTACAAATCTTCAAAGGCGGCAATATCAGCATCCACAGAGGCAGCATCAATACGGTCGGAGACGGTTCCATACTCATAAGCACACCCCATAATCACCATTGACAGGCAGATGAATAATGCCACATACGACAAGGTATTGAAAACATACAAAAGCAAGGTCAGAAGAATGGACATGAAGCCAGTGCTTTCCTGAGAAAACAGGGTGGAGAAAAACATGTTGCCAAGCAAGATGGGGACATCAAGCACCGTGGTCACCATCAGTCCGATGGCCGTCGTAAGGAAGATGACGAAGGCCAACTGCCACCAAGCTCTCCATCCGAGAAAGAAAGCCTTCGATATAGACGGCACGATCATGTCGCGCTCAAAAAGCCACACAGACGGAAACAATGCCATCGGCACCAACACCACTAATCCAATCACGAACAACACGCCATGAAGCATGCACACAAACACCATGACCATCAAGAGAGCAGGCAACCACCATGAACGTCTGGCTACATCGATAAGATAGGGTTTCATGGCCGACAGACTGAAATCATCAATCTGCCCCTCATTGCTCCTATAAGCCTCCAATAGCGAGTAGACATGGACAAAGACCATCCACACACCGATATAGAAAAAGAGAAGGAAGAGAAGACTGGACTGGTCATCCCCAGAAAAGAGAAAATCTAATGCACTAAAAACACCCATATGATCAATATCGGTAGAGGAGTTATCAGCATTGACAAATACGCTGAAAGCCAACAGTGCACCCGACGGCAAGAAGAGAAGAAGCACAAGACGTAGCCACACACTACGGCAAGTGCGCATAAAATCGAAAACAGCCTCGACACATTGTGAGACAGACCTGTTTTCGTATAGTGGTATCCTAAGCTTTTTCTGTCGTTTCATGATGGCGCCGGATAGGTAGGTAAACATAATAAAACAACACAAAAGCCAAAGAAAGCAAGATCACAAGCACCCGCCACCAGTCGCCCACATCGGTATAGCGGGTGAAGAAACCCTCTATGAAACCGGCTATGATGAAAACGGGCAAGGTGGAAACCAGTATCTTGATACTATGTCGGGCAGCCAAGAGGAAAGACTGCATGCGGCTGTAGGTACCAGGAAAGAGCCAGCCATTGCCCAATGTGATCCCTGCGCCACCGGCAATGACGATGGCCGACAGCTCGAGTGTACCATGAAGCATGATGGCCAACATCGATTCGACAAACAATCCACGCACCAGAAAGAACGTGACGAACGTTCCCACCATGACCCCATTGTTCATCAAATGAAAGCCTGTTCCCAAACTGGTAAAGATCCCCATGATATAGATGATGAACGACACGATGATATTGTTGATCGTGATGCCCAGGAAACTGGACATCTGTCCACCTGTACCATAAACAGCCATGGGCTCACCTTTCTCGATATTCTCCAAGGTCATGTTGATATAATCATCACCAAGGATGGCACGCGAGTATTCCGGATCGCCAAAAGTAGACAGGATGCCGATGATGATGAAGGTGACGAAGACACACAACGAGATAAGCAGTCCCCTGCGCGCATCGTAGACGCTGAGCGGTATGCTGTGTGTCCAAAACCTGACCAACTGGGAGAAGGGCGTGTGTTTTTGGCTGTAAAGGTCGAAATGCAATCCAAGCGCCAACTGGTTGAGGTACTCTGTGACGGGTGAAGAAGGGTACTGCGTCTGAGCAAAAGCGAGATCAGACGTGACTTCATTATAGGCTACGATCAAATCATCTGGCTTCGTGGTGGCATGCTGGCCGATAATCGACTCGATTTTCTTCCACTTTTCGATGTTATGACGTATAAACACCACTTCTTGCATGTCTTCGGCAGATTCTGTATGAGATTTCCGATGTGTTCTTGCAAAAGTAAGAACTATTCTTTATATTTGCAAGCAATAACAAGATTTTTATGGCACAGACGAGCATCATCACCGGTCAATATGTTTGTATCCACCAAGAAGCGGCTACCCTCATCCAACGCATCTTGGCTTGGGTCATCGATTTCATCTTGATCATCATATATTCAATGGTCATCACCGGTCTTCTCACCAACATCATGGTGAGAGTCACTTCTGGAGATGTGGCTGCCATCATCATCGTGATAGGATACCTGCCGATTTTTTTCTACCCTCTGCTCATGGAGACCTTCAACCATGGAAAGACAATAGGGAAAAGCATCATGGGAATCAGGGTCATGTGTCTCGACGGAACAGAACCCACCAAAACCGCTTATCTGCTGAGATGGCTCCTCCTGGGGGTGGACATGCTGATGTCTGGATTGGGACTGGCCTTCATCATCTTCTCCAAGAACAGCCAACGCATCGGTGACATGGCAGCAGGAACCACTGTGGTCCAGACATCAAAAAAGAAAATGCCCATGATTATCCGAACACCTCTTATCCAGGCCAATTACTTTGTACCCACTTATCCTGAAGTGATGAATCTGAACATGCGACAGATCAGTGTTGTCGAAGATGTGCTCTATATGGAAGAAAGTCCTCTTCGTCAACAGCGGATATCACAACTCGCACAAAAAGTCATTCAGGCATTGGGTATCAGACCAGCAGACGACAACGAAGAGCGGCTTCTCATCACCATCTTCAACGATTTCAACTATTATGCCACATCTGCGGAATCAAGTGGCTAAGCGAGAAACAGCCTCCCCTACCGGGGGAGGTTTGGAGGAGGCTCACAAACGTGAGGGCAAAAAAAAGGAGTACCGCCGTACTCCAACCTTTGTTAACCTTAAATCTAATACTATGAAAAACACGATGCAAAGGTAATGCTTCGCATCGTGTCTTGCAAATGTTTCCTCAAATAAAGTGTAAAAAATACAATTTTCTTGATTTATATCAAGTGAGGTCTTTGGGAAGTAATACCACGCCTTCCTGTTTCTTACCATCCATCATGATTTTCAGCGGATGACTGAATCTGACATGTCTCACATACTTGGTCTCTTCCACAGCAGGCATGGCATCCAACAATTCTTTGCGCCACACGCCCTCGCCATTATAAGTGTTGACCGTGAAATACCCCACCCCAAAACTGGTGAGATTCTGGAAGAAATGGGTTCCCTGACTGGGATCGATGCGATAGTTTTTCAGTCCAGCCTCCACGATCAGTTTGGCGGCACTGATATGCGGCCATTTCACGGGGATTCCCAACCAATAATCGCTCGATCCCCACCGGCCTGGTCCGACAAGGACAAAACCCTTGCCCTCGTCAAGAAATCGCCTGTTGATTTTTTCTATCTCCATCGCAATCGTAGGATTATTAATGGCAGTGAAATGGTCATCGGTCTTGACATATACCACATCAGCCACTTCCTCTGAAATACCATGTCCCAATGACATGTGCGACCTCAACAGGCATTCATCATCCGTGATGGTGGACAGATCGGTCTCCAACATCTGCTTGGAGTCGACGATAGGACGGATCTGCAACAGGTGGAAGTCGAGCATGCTGTTACCTGTAATCGTACACGCAAATTCTATCTCAACAGGTCTGTGCATCCCTTCGGCACCAAACCGCATCGCCATCTGCATGAGTTCTGGGAAGGGGAACACACCTTGCTGGAGCACGCCAGCAAAAGAGATGACCTTGCGCCCACCCTCATAGATGCCATCACGTATCATCTGGTCGTAGGGGTCGTATGTCGACGCGATATGATGGAGCGAATTGTCCTTATCGGCTTCTTTTACCCGTAACTTCAGGATATTGAACCCATCATCCACTTTAAAATCACTGGACACATTGGTCATGTCGAGTGCATAAAACTTGGTCTGGGTCTCCCGTAGGGCCGTCTCCATCTCACTGGTTTGCAACACCTGATGCGGATGATAAGGACTGACACGCAAAGTCTGTCCTCCATCGACGATATACTTGCCCAATCCAAGCGCCAAACTGGCAATACCATCCTCTGCCTTCTCATCGCCAATAGGATAATAATTGAGAGAGCGCAACACCCCACTGATATTAGGATAGAAATGGGTTCCGTAGGTATTGCCCACCACCTCCTGCAAGATGACAGCCATCTTCTCTGAATCGATGACATTGCTGGTAGCCGTCATATAAGCCTTGGAATCACGATAAAACACAGAGGCATAAACACCTTTGATCGCACAGGCCAACATTCGCAGCATCTCATATTTGTCGCTGAGGAATGGTATCATATACGTGGAGTAGATGCCAGCAAAAGGCTGATAATGAGCATCCTCAAGCAAGGAAGAAGAGCGCACGGCGATAGGGCATTTCGTCGCCTCAAAGAAGGTGAAGAAGTCGGCGATGAGTGCATCGGGCAATTGCGCGCGCAGGAAATGCTGCAAGATCTCCTCGTCTGAAGCATCACTGAGAGCCACCTGATAAAGGTTGTTGGCATCCATGAACTTGTCGAAGATATCTGTGCACAGGACTACCGTTTTCGGGATCGACACGGTGGCATTATCAAAACTGTTGAGTTCGGGATGCCGCTTGACGATATTATCGAGGAAAGCCAGGCCGCGCCCTTTTCCGCCCAATGAGCCCTCACCGATGCGTGCGAAGTGGGCATAACGGTCGTATTTTCCCCGGTCGAAGACAGCCACCACACCCGTGTTCTTCATCTTACGATATTTCACGATGGCGTCGAAGATGATTTGCCGGTGAGCCTGCACATTCTTGAGTTTGTGCCATGTGACCTGCTTGAGAAATTGTGACACAGGGAAGATAGCCCTGGCACACAACCATCGGCTCACATGATTGCGTGAGATGTGATAGAGCATGGAATCCTCAGGAATATTGAACACATTATCTTGCAACTCCTTGAGGTTGCGCACCCGCTTGATTTCCTGCTTGGAGACAGGGTCGCGGAAGATGAAGTCGCCAAATCCCATGTGCTCGGCCAGAATATTCCTCAAGTCGATGTTCATTTTCTTAGAATTCTTATCGACATAAAGGAATCCCTCCTCACGGGCCTTTGCCTCATTCTCGCTCTCAGCGCTCTGCAAGATCAGCGGCACGAACTCGTCCCGGCGCCGGATCTCTCTCAATAGTTTGAAACCTGCCTCCGGATCTTTCACCCCATCTTTGGGGAAACGGACGTCGCTGATGATGCCCTGTGTGTTGTCGGAATACTTCTCATAAAAAGCAAGAGCTTCCTCATAAGTACGCGCCAGGACCACTTTGGGACGCCCACGCTTTCGCTGAGACGCCGCATGTGGATTCAGCGCCTCGGTGGAGAAATGCTGACTCTGCAGAAGGATATAACTATAGAGATTGGGCAAGACCGAAGAATAGAAACGGATACCGTCCTCCACAAGAAGAATCATCTGCACACCTGCCTCCTGGACATCGTGCTCTATATTCATCTTGTCCTCAATCAACTTGATAATGGAAAGGATGAGATTGGTGTCACCCAACCAACAGAAGATATAGTCGAAGATCGACATATCCTCATTCTGGATACGGCGGGTGATGCCATGGGAGAACGGGGTAAGCACCACGCAGGGGAGTTGAGGAAAATGCGCTTTGATATCGCGCGCCACGCTGAAGGCATCATTATCAGCATTTCCCGGC
>CADCQC010000343.1 GCA_902803455.1 uncultured Prevotellaceae bacterium | reverse complement strand
TCTGGATTGTTGCCAATCATCCTATTGCAGCAGGTGAAACAACTATTGTCCAATTCAAGTATAAGAGTGCTATCCCTGCAAAGGTCACTACACAGAGTCATGAGCAGCCAGGCAACTACATTCACTGGGCTGCTATCGGTGACGTGAACTTCACTGAGGAATGGCAGGACTTCGAAACTACATTTACTATTCCTGCTGAGTGCGACGGCACTACGGCTGATGGTGGCTACTTGAAGAATTTCCAGTCTATCGCATTCAACCTGTCAGAGATCAAGGAAGCCAACACCTATCAGATCAAGGATGTTGTTTGGAAACTTGAAGACGGCACAGAATCTCTCATCAACCAGACTGGTTCAGAGAACTTCTACGTGAAGATTCTTGGTGATAGTCCTAAAATGTTCGATGATGGCACTGGCATCAGCACAGTCGTCAGCACCAAAGCTGTTTCTAACGCTACTTATAACCTCGCTGGTCAGCGCGTCTCAAAGGATTACAAGGGCATTGTGATCAAAAATGGCAAAAAGGCTATTGTTAAATAAGACAAACTGAACCTCTTTTTATAGAGGGTATCTATATTTATCGTGCGTCACCTTCTGACATTTGTCTGAAATGTGGCGCACGATTTTTTTTGCAAAGATAAATCTTTTGGGTCTCTATCTCTGTGTTTATCAATTTTTTTGTATTTTTGCATGTTCTATCAGTGAATCCAATTTTTTGCTTCAGCAGTTATGAAAAATCGATCCTTCATTGCAGTGTGGCTCCTGGCACTGGTCGCCATTGCATGCGCTTTGCTGGTGTATGAGAATGACCTGCTCTGGAAAGTGCAGGAGATGAATCTTTTTCTCAACACCTCGCTGTATTTCAAACAGCAGATGGTGGTGTCGGGAGGAATGCTCACCTATATCGCCACGTTTTTCACACAGTTCCTCTATCATCCCACGCTGGGTGTGCTGATGCTTTGTGCGTGGTGGCTGCTGATGATGGCTTTGGCCAAGAGCACATTCCAAGTGCCTGACAAATGGGCGGTCTTGATGCTGATACCTGTTGCCCTCATCCTCTTGACCATTGTCGATATGGGCTATTGGATCTATATGCTCAAACTGCGCGGACACTTCTTCGTCACTACCATCGGTTGCACGGCGGTGGTGGCCTTGCTCTGGTGCTTCCGAAGCTTGCCTGACCGTTTTTTCCTGCGCACGCTGTTCATGCTGGTCGTAGCCGCGGTTGGTTATCCCCTGATGGGAATCTATGGGTTGGCTGCTGTATTGTTGATGGCGGTTTGGTCTTGGCGTCTCTGTTCAAAGAGCAATGCCATCATCAACACTGTGGTGGCGGTGATCAGTGTAGCGGCGGTTCCTTTGATGTATTACCGTTATGTCTATTATGAGACCAACCTCACCAATATTTATTTCACGGAACTGCCTCTTTATTATATAAGGGAAGATTATCATCAGTATTATATCCCGTTCTATTTGTTGTTGCTCTTCTTTGTCGTCATGGCTTGTATCCCATGGTCGCGGATGAAGGTTGCCGACAATGCCATACAAAAGACGGCGGAGGTCAGCAACCTACAACCTCAACCTGTGAGTAGGGATAAACGCAAACAGCAGAAGAAAAACAAGCAAGGCAAAGCCTCTAAAAAGCCTATCACCGACAGAAAATGGTATCGTTGGGCAACGGCTTATGGATGGACCGTTGCCATTGTGGCGCTGCTGGCCATCGGCGTGGCTTGTTTTTGGTATAAGGATTCCAATTTCCACCGGGAACTGACGATGCAACATTGCATCGACCGTCTCGACTGGGAGGGCGTGGTCAAGGAAGCTGCTGCACAAGAGGATGAACCTACAAGGGCCATCGTGATGATGAAAAACCTTGCCTTGTTCCGACTGGGACGTCAGAGCACCGAAATGTATAATTTCAAAAACGGTTCCAAAGTCAGTAATGCTCCCTTCGGCGTACGTATGATGCAGGTCATCGGTATGATGATTTATTATCAATACGGGAAGTTGAACGACTGCACAAGGTTGACGACGGAGATGGGGGTGGAATATGAATGGCGGACGGAGTTTTTCAAAAATCTGGCTCGATGCGCCATTCTTGACGGTGACAAACCATTGGCAAAAAAATACATTCACATCCTGAAGAAAACCACTTTCTACCGAGAATGGGCGGAATGGGCAGAGAATCTGCTCAACCATCCTGAACAAATTGCCAAAGACCCGGAAATGGGACCGATCACACACATGCTACACTATGCCAATGTGCTGAGTTCTGACAATGGATTTGTTGAGGAATACCTGATGAAGCACCTCGCACAAAGCATCTATCCCGAAGACCCTGTCTTCCAGGAGCAGTGCCTGCTGGCTGCCATGTGGCAGAAAGTACCAGAGCTTTTTTGGTATCAATTCTCTGATTATGTCCGCCTGCATCCCGATGTTCAATTGCCTATTTATATTCAACAGGCTGCCTATACTTTTGCTACCGAGGGAAACAACCCCAATATTCAACGAATGCCTTTCGACCCGGTTGTGGTCGAGAGCTATGACAGGTTTGCACGTATGCTTTCCCAATATGATGGCAAGGACATAAGGGAGGCAAGAGAGGCGTTGTATCCTATCTACGGCAATACATATTTCTATGATTATTATCTGATGTCTGACTTACCACAATATTAGAGTGATGAAAACAATGAGATTTTGGATGGCCGCACTGGGCGTTGTCTCGCTGATGGCGTGTCAGAAGGTGTCTGTTCCTTCTGAGTACACGCAGTCGTCTGCTTTTCCGGCCATATATCCAGATTATGTGAATGTGACCATCCCCGTGAATATAGCACCTCTGACATTTGAGGCCGACCAAACTGCCGATGATATGGTGGCCAGCTACACCGTGGGTGACCAAGTGATTGTTTGTGGCGGTCAGATGCAGCCTGACATAGATGAATGGAGGGAGATGACCGACAAGGCGAAGGGGGGAGCCATCACCGTGGATGTGTATCTTTGCAAGGAAGGTAAATGGACGCGTTACAAACCCTTCAACCTGTATGTGTC
>CADCQC010000342.1 GCA_902803455.1 uncultured Prevotellaceae bacterium | reverse complement strand
AGTCATCACGTGATGATAAGCCAAAAGCACAAGCCGATTCTGCCCTTAAATATGGAAGACAACCGGCTCAACCAAGAAGAAACTTAAACCATTGATTTATATGGACTGGCTATTGATTATTGGCATCATTGTCACGATGGTTTTTTCTGCATTCTTCTCGGGAATGGAGATCGCTTTTGTTTCCAGTAATAGGATGCTTGCCGAAATGGATAAAGAGAAAAATGGTTTATCACAAAAGTGTATTTCCAAATTCTACCGCCATCCAAACAATTTTGTGAGTACCATGCTGGTGGGCAACAATATTGCGCTCGTCATTTATGGTATACTGATCGCAAAACTATTTGATGCTACCATTTTCAATGGATATTCGGCTGCTTTCACGGTGCCTGCTGACACAATCCTTTCTACTGTCATTGTGCTCTTCACTGGTGAATTTTTGCCTAAAACATTCTTCAAAAGCCTGCCCAATAAATTGCTGACCTTTTTCGCTATACCTGCCTTCTTTTGCTATGTCTTGTTGTGGCCAATATCCAAATTCGCTACTCTGCTGTCAAAAGTATTGCTCAGAATCTTTGGGGTAAGGATGAATAAGGAAGAGGAGGATGAGGCTTTCACAAAGGTGGATCTGGATTATCTCGTTCAAACCACTATAGATAACGCATCCAATGATGGGGAAATCAATGAGGAGGTGAGAATCTTCCAGAATGCTTTGGATTTCTCTGACACAAAAGTGCGTGACTGTATGATTCCTCGCACAGAAATTGATGCAGTGCAGGAGGACTGTGGTATTGAGGAATTAAATCAGAAGTTTATTGAAAGTGGACATTCTAAAATTATCGTCTATAGTGAAGATATTGACCATATCATCGGTTATATTCATTCCTCCGAGATGTTTAGAAAACCGGAGGATTGGAGAAAGGATTTGCGCACAATGCCGTTTGTGCCAGAAACAATGTCTGCACAAAAAATGATGCAGATATTCTTGCAACAAAAGAAAAGTATTGGTGTCGTGGTGGATGAATTTGGCGGGACAAGTGGTATTGTCTCACTAGAGGATATTGTGGAGGAGATTTTTGGAGAGATTGAGGATGAGCACGACAACTCCAATTACATCGCAAAAAAAGTAGGGGATAGGGAATACATGCTTTCTGCCAGGTTGGAAATTGACAAGGTGAACGATATGTTTGGACTACAATTGCCTGAAAGTGATGATTACATGACCATTGGCGGATTGATCCTGCATGAATACCAAAGCTTTCCTAAACTCAATGAAATTGTGACAATCGGTCAATTTCAATTCAAAATCATCAAAAATACCATGACAAAAATTGAGTTGGTGAGATTAATTGTCACACAATAATGTTTTTTCGCAAAAAAATTGTGCCGTTTCCTTTTTTCTTTGTAATTTTGTACGCATTTTAGAGATAGGGTGTTTTGACGGCATTTATAGATGTCTAAAATTATATGACAACTCACTCCATCAAGTGATATTAATAGAGAAAATGATATCAAATATTTTATAAAGTAATGGCTATTTTAGGAAAAATTAGAAGCAAAGGAACATTTCTGATTATCGTAATCGGTCTTGGCCTTTTTGGATTCATTGCCGGAGACATGTTCCGTTCTTGTGAGACAACAGGACGAATGAGCAGTACTAGAGTCGGTGAAATCTTAGGTGAGAAAATTGGGATAGAGGACTATCAGAATTATCTCAATGAATTTGTTGAGTGCACCAAAATCACTTCTCCTCAAGCTGACGAGGATCAGATCAGATCTTCTGCTTGGAATGCTTTCGTTCAGAATAAAATCATCCAGCATGAAGCTGAGAAACTGGGACTGACTGTCACGAATGATGAAATGAGAAATGTCATGATGCAGGGGTCTCATCAAGTTCTGATGGAAGTGGCTAACGTGACGGGTCTGGTGAATCAACAAACAGGTAGATTTGATTTTAACCTTTACAACGAATTCTTGAACAATTATAAAACACAGCGCAATCAGAATCCACAGGCTGCTGAGTATTATGATAAGATTTATAAATTCTTGACATTCAAAGTTAAACAATTACGTGAACAATTGTTGACACAGAAATATCAAGTGCTGCTTACTTCTGCTATACTCTCCAACCCTGTCGAGGCAAAGTTCTTGTTCGATGCTGAAAAGCAGGAGAGTGACATCAAGTTGGCTTACATTGATTACAAGACAATCAATGATAATGATGTGAAAATCGATGAAAGCGAACTGAAAAGCAAATATGATGAGAAGAAAGAGATGTTTAAGATTCCTGAGGAAATCAGAAGCATCAAATATATTCTTGTCAAGAAAATAGCTTCTGCTGCAGATCGCAATGCTTTGACTGCTGCTTTGAACAAATGCGCACAAAAATTGAAGGATGGTGAAGATCCTGAAAAAGTGGTGCGTGAAGGACGTTCCAACATCGCTTATCTGGGCGTTCCTGTAACTAAGAAGGCTTTTACTAATGACATCGCCAATCGTCTTGACTCTATGGCTGTCGGGGCTGTGATGGGACCTGTGGAGAGTCAGATGGATAATACAATGAATGTCATCAAACTTATTTCTAAGTCTACCTTGCCTGATTCTATCCAATATCGTACCATCTCTGTGGTTGGAAAGACTAATGAGGAAACGAAAACCAAAGCTGATAGTGTCTATAACGCACTTGTAGCAGGTGGCGACTTTGAGACTATTGCGAAGAAATATGCTCAGACTGGAGAGAAAGCTTGGTTGACCACTTCTCAATATGAGCGCGCTAGCAATATGACTAAGGATAACCAAGTTATCTTTAATGCAATCAATACCCTTGGAGTCAATGAGATTAAGAATATCCCGATGACACAGGGCGCGCTGATTCTTCAGGTTGTTGACCGTAAGGCTATGGTTACTAAATATGATGTGGCTATCGTTAAGTGTGACATCACTTATTCTGATGAGACCTCACATAATATCAGCAATAAATTCAAGCAATTCGTTGCTGGCCATCAGTCTTTGGAGGCCATGGAGAAAGATGCTGCCAAATCTGGATATCAGGTGTTGGAGGCAAAGAATGTGATGACTTCACAAGGTGGTATTTCTGGTATCGGTAATTCACGCGATGCTTTGAAATGGGTGTTCGAGGCTGACAAGAACGATATCTCTGAAGTGATGACTGTGGGCAACAACCGTGATGAAATACTTGTCATGGCTCTGACTGGCATCTACCCCAAAGGATATATGCCTGTTGATAATGAGGACGTGAAAAATTATATTCAGCAGGAAGTGCTTCGTGACAAAAAAGCTGAGAAAATCATGGAGAAACTCAATGGGGTGAAGAGCATCGCTCAAGCTGAGAGCAAAGGAGCAAAGACCACTGATGTCAACCAAATTACTTTTGCTTCACCGGTGTTCGTTTCTGATATTCAGTCTCAGGAACCTGCTCTGAGTGGCGCTGTCGCTGCTACCGAAAAAGGAAAATTCTCTGCTCATCCAGTTAAAGGTTATGGTGGAGTATTTGTTTTCAATGTGAACGATAGAAGAACGGTGGAAGGAAAGTTTGATGCTAAGGAATATCAAGCTAGAGCCGCTCAAAATAATGCGTCAATGGTCACAAGGTCAGTATTCCAAGAGTTATTTATAAATGCTGACGTGAAAGACAACAGATACCTCTTCTTCTAAGAAGATATTAGAAAGAGGGCTTCCACAAAGGAAACCCTCTTTTTTTTAAATATGTGATTGTCATCCAGTGTTGGATGGCTGATTTGATGATTGGATTATTTATAGGAAATCATGAAGTTATTTAATAGAATTTGCCTTGTCTTTGTGGGGGGACTTTTGTTGGCTGCGTGTGGAAGCACAAGTGTCATAAAAAATGAGTCGTCTTCCACAAAAAGAGAATTCCGGGGTGCTTGGATTCAGGCTGTCAACGGACAATTTGTTGGTATGTCGACTGCAGAAATGCAGAAAACATTGTCATATCAACTCGATGAATTATGGAGAGATGGTGTTAATGCGATTATTTTTCAGGTTAGACCAGAATGTGACGCACTGTATCAAAGCAATATTGAACCTTGGAGTCGGTTTCTTACTGGAGAACAGGGAAAAGCCCCCAACCCATATTGGGATCCGCTGCAATGGATGATTGATGAATGCCATAAAAGGGGAATGGAATTGCATGCGTGGATTAATCCCTACAGGGCTAAGACCAAAACAACGAATGTGCTGGCTTCTAATCACATTGTCAAGAAAAAGCCTAATTTGTGCTTTGAATATGATGGCCTTTATATTCTTAATCCAGGTATTCCTGAAACAATGGATTATACATGCAAGGTCGTGGATGATATTGTAAAACGGTATGATATTGATGGCTTGCATATTGATGACTATTTTTATCCTTATCCTGTGGCAGGACTGACAATAAATGATGATAAGGAATTTCAAAATAACCGCAAAGGTTTTCGTGACAAGGGGGATTGGCGGCGTGACAATGTCAATGTATTTATTAATAAATTGTGCAAGACCATTCATGACAGAAAACCTTGGGTGAAATTTGGCGTTTCTCCTTTTGGTATTTATAGAAATAAAAAAACAGCTCCAAAAGTAGGAAGTGAGACCAATGGCACTCAAAATTACGATGATTTGTATGCGGATGTGCTTCTATGGGTCAACAATGGATGGGTGGACTATGTGGTTCCACAACTTTATTGGGAAATCGGTAATAAAGCAGCTGATTACCAAACATTGATCCATTGGTGGAACAATCATGCTGCTAACCGGCCGTTATATATTGGTGAGGATGTGGAGAGAACTGTGAAGTATCCTGATCTTAACAATCCGCAAGCTCATCAGATGGGGGCGAAGTTTAAACTCCATCAACAACTACCCAATGTGAAAGGCACTGTCTTATGGTATGCCAAGGCGGCTGTAGATAATGTAGGTAATTACGGCAGTTATCTCCGTTCTAAGTACTGGTGTTACCGTGCCCTACAGCCTTCGATGCCATTTATTGATAACAAGGCACCGAAAGCACCAAGAAAATTGAAAGATGAAATGACTGATAATGGATATATGATCTATTGGAAGGCTCCTAAAGGAAGTGGATGGAAAGACAAAGCGGTCAAGTATGTCATTTATCGCTTTGAGGAAAATGAGAATATTTCGCTTGCCAATCCTTCCAAAATTGCAGCCATTACCACAAAGACACGCTACAAATTGCCTTATCGGACAGGAGACAAAAAATATGTTTATGTCGTAACTGCACTCGATAGAATGAGCAATGAGAGTGATGGGGTGTCAATCCATGTAAAATTGTAAGATATCATAAGAAAGCCTCCAAACATCTGGAGGCTTTCTTTATAGATATTGAAGAATTTACGTAAGATTGATGAGGATCTTCGTTATTTGACATCACTCATCAAGTCATTGAAAAACTTATCAAGGTCTTTGCCTAATCCCTTCATTAATTCACCTGACATGATGATGGTGTCACCATCTGCAATGTATAATTCGGCTATACTTTCACGGTCATCATCCTCAAGTACCAGACTGAAAGGTTTCAATATACCATAAGACTCTATCAGTTTGCTATTCCGTTTCAAAACTTGCCGAAGCACAGAGGTAACATTTTCGTAAAAATCGTCATCTTTGCTGTTGATCCATTCCTCGATGACACATCGGGTAATCTCATGGTCGTCATCATCGTATGCCAACATCTCGCCACTCTCTTGTGATACTCTCAGATGAATATCGGTCAACAATGTTGGTTCTTCCACCTGAGGGAATTTTTGGCTGATTTTCTTGATGGCTCGTTCTAACTGTTGTATTGTCTGGTCTAATGCTTTCATATTCCCATTATATTGAAATAATCACGGTCAATGCTGACTGAATTCCCTAAGCCGTATTCGTGTGAGAACTTGTTTGGTGTTGTAGGTAAAATCACCATTGAGAATCCAACTGTAATAGCCTGGGTCGGAACGCAATACTTCTGCTACAGCGCGACCTTTATATTTCCCGAAATTAAACACTTCCTGTTTTTGAATGCTGCCATCTGGATTTTTCATGGGTTGTCCATTCGCATCAAGCACAGGCTTCCAGATGATTCTTCCTGCAAAGTCTACATTATCATTGGTCTTTGAAAGGGCGGCGAGAGATGCAACGTCATTCGACAAACAACGCTTTTCATCTGTTTGCTGGCTGGCATTATACATATCAAGCTGGCCTTGCAATACACAATAGGTGGCTCTGGTGTCCTCATCTGCACGGTGTGCGACAAAATCTTCCTCCATTTTCCGACCGCAATAAAACTGATAGGCAGCAGACAAATTGCGAGGCTCCATCTTATGGAAGATGGTCTGAACATCAATGAGATTGCATCTGGAAAAATCAAAATCTATACCTGCACGAAGAAATTCTTCTGCCAACATGGGGATGTCAAAGTGGTTGGAGTTGAATCCTGCAAAATCACAATCCATGAATTCCTTCTGCAACTGGGAGGCCATGAATTTAAAGGATGGCTTGTCTTTCACCATATCATTTGTGATACCCGTAATCCCACTGATTTCAGGAGAAATGGATACACCAGGATTGATCAGATAATTGTGGATTTCTTCCTTACCATCCGGATATGCTTTTATGTAGGCTATCTGGATAATCCTATCTTTTACAAGATCAAGACCGGTCGTCTCTAAATCAAAAATGATGAGAGGTTTCTTAAGACGCAATTTCATGACTTAATATACTAAATGAGGTCAGTCATTAAGCAACATCGGCATAATCAGCATCAGCACTTCCTCATGCTCTGGTTGCTCACCAGGTAAGACCACGCCTGCACGGCTGGGATCTGCCAATTCTATTACTACTTCCTCACTTTCAATATTGCTGAGAATTTCTGTAAGAGCCGGACCTTTAAAACCAATGGCCATGGGCATACCATCATAATCACAGATCAGACTTTCACGCGCACTGGTGGCGAAATCCACATCTTCTGATGATATCTCTACTTGACCCATTTCAACTTTGAATTTCACCAGTTCGCTACTTTCGCTGGCAAATGGCATGACTCTTCTCATCGCACTGATCAGTGTCTTGCGGTCAATGCGCAAATGGTTGGGGTTGTCCTTCGGAATGACAGAATTATAATTAGGATATCTGCCCTCAATGAGTCTGCAGATCAAAACACCATCGGAAAAACTGATCACTGCATTGCGGTCATTAAATTTGATGACAACCTCGCCTCCATCTTTTGTCAAAACATTTTTGAGAAGTGTGGCTGGCTTCTTGGGTAGGATGAATGATGCTGCATTTTCACTCTTGACAGCAAAACATCTGTTCCTGACCAATTTGCTTCCATCACTTGCAACAATGGCTGTGTAATCTGGGGTAATATCAAAATAGATGCCGTTCATCACCGGACGAAGTTGCTCATTGGCTGTGGCAAAAATAGTGCGTCCTAAATTGGCCAATAACACACCTGAATCAAAAGTGATGGTGGTCACATCGGTTGGCATGGGCTGAGTCTGAGGATATTCATTGGCATTTTGTGCGGTGAAGTTATATTTACCATTTTGATAATATACCTTGATGGTGTATTCTTGGGTATCAACCTCAAATGTCAAAGGTTGCTCAGGCAACTCTTTCACTGCATCAATAATAGTCTGGCTATTGACCACAAATCGGTCGTTGCCGTCGCTTTCATTCAGCTGGCAGGTGGCTTTCATCACATTTTCACTGTCGGAGGCGGTGATAGTCAATAAATTGTCGTTTACTTCAAACAAGAATCCTTCTAAAATTGGCATGGAATTCTTGTTCATGATGACTTTCGACAAAATGGACAATTTGCTGCTGAGGGTGGAGCTGGATAATGAAAATCTCATGAGTATATGATTTTAATTGTTAATAATCAACCGTCTATTTTAATAATGTTATACCATGTACACAGGATGAATTTGTATCAAATGAACTACATGTTTAGGGTGATGTGCACGATAGACCTCATTCTCATAGATGATCAACCTGTGTATTTATGCATGTATTGACTACAAAATTACAAAAAACCGAAAACATAACAAAAAATTGGGGCAAAAGTTTTTTGATGTTCGTCAAATTTCGTAATTTCGCATACGTTTTTATTGGTCAACTTAAACAATATTTTTAATAATCATTTTCATATATGGAATTACAAGGTAAAATCATTCATGCTTTAGATGTGAAGACCGGTCAATCTGCTCGTGGTGAATGGAAGGTGCAGGAATTTGTTCTTGAGACTATCGACGGACAGTACAGTCGTAAAATGGTTTTCTCTGTCTTTGGTGAGGACCGCCTCCAGCGGTTTAATATCCAAGTAGGACAAGAGGTGACAGTGTCGTTTGATATAGACGCACATGAGTACAACGGAAGGTGGTACAACAGCATTCGTGCCTTTAATGTCAGACCTATTATTAATCAACCTATTATTAATCAACCTTTTATTAATCCACAGCAGCAAGGATTTCCACAGCAGCAAGGATATACGCAACAACCAGGATATACGCAACAAGCGCCTTTTGGTCAGCAACCTGCATCACCAGTACCACCTGTGACGGCTATCCCTAACAACCCTGCTGACGGGCAATTTGGTGCACCTGCAGAAAACACAGATGATCTACCCTTCTAATACTCATTGAGATACTACTTTTATAAGAATCATGCGCTGAGATAATCTTCGCATGATTCTTATCTTTTTATCATAAACTGACCAATTCGACGTGAGTGTTTATGACGATCCACAGCATGCAACTCATACACGCCTTCAGGAATGGTGCGGATGTTGATGTCTGTATGATTGTTGGGACGAATAGTCATCACATTCCCCGCCATACTGACGATGCTGATGTAGTCACAGCTGATGCTGGGATCAATAGTCGGTATCTTCAGTTTACGACCATCATTGCTGATCCACTCTATCTGTGGCTTATGTTTTTGAGTGCTTTGAAGGGCATCACTTTCATTTCCATATCTGTCGATGGCTGTAATGGCGAAGTAATGATTTCCTGCATCACCTCTGATAGTCAAATGGGGAGATGTGAGATGATGTGCTATCAGGTTTCGTGCATCATTCACATCCACTGGACTTTGTGTGCTTGAATAGACGTTATATAGCAGTTGAGGACCATTGCTGCGGTCTTTTGCTCCCCACCATTCCAGCCTGACCGCATCACTCATCTGATTGACGTTCATTCCTTGGGGTTGAGTGGGCTTGGTAGAGGAAACCCAAGTCATTGGAGGTATCAGTGCTGGGTAACTGTCAAGATCTCTTACCATATATTCATAAATACCCTTCACATTATCTGTGAAAAAGCGACTTCGGAAATAGGTGTGCCCTAAACCCATATTTCGCAGCACATTTAGTTCACGAGTAATGTCTATCAATGGCCAATCATTACCTTCCCTACGTGAGAGCAACCAGATGGCCAAGCCTGGAGCTACCATCCTTCCATAAGTGTTTGCCTTCCAGTCAACGGCAAAAGGATAGAAGTTGTCGCCACGGAAATACATCATAGGATATAGCTGGTCCATCAAACCTTCACGAAGCCATCCTTGCGCATCCTGGCAAACTTTCTCGTAAGCATTCCAGCCATAACTGGAATAGAAACTTAAATCACTAAATTTGCCAATGGGTGAACAGCTGATCTTTACCCATGGCTTCACACCTTTTACTGTCTGATGAATCTGTCTGACAATACTCGTAATGTTGTTACGTCCTATTTGGCGACTATATTTGAATTTCCAGTTTTCTGGATATCGGATATAGTCGAGATGAATGCCGTCCACATCATAGTTGTCTACAATTTCCTTGCATATTTTAGATAGATACGGCCCCGTCTGGCTACTGCCTGGATCCATGTAACTTTCGTCTCCTATTTTAACCAACATGGAAGGATAACGGTTTCGCAATTGTTTCGTACCTGGAGAATTGTTCTTTCCAACAGGAATGGTGACTATCCATGCATGAAGCTCCATCCCGCGGCGGTGGCATTCATCAATCGCAAACTTCAGAGGGTCATATCCGGGATGACGACCTGCTTTTCCGGTTAAACAATCGTCAAAAGGTTCATATTGGGATGGATATATGGTGGTCGCGCGGATGCGTGTCTGCAAAAGTATTGTGTTAACATTGGCGCGATGAAGGCGGTCAAGTATATCACACAGCTGTTGTTTCTGACGTTCAATAGATTCTGCCGAGGTGGCTTTCACTTGTGGCCAATCCAAACTTTTGATGGTGGTAAGCCAAACGGCACGTACTTCATGTTTGGGTACTTGCGATGATATAGTTAGGGAGAATAATCCGGCGAAAAGGAATGCCGTCAATTTTTTTAACATTATTTTTTATTGTATTGCTTGATTTTGTTGCAAAGTTAGAAATAATTTTTCTTTTTTCAAATTAAATATGTATTTTTGCAGAATTAAACAAACAAACAGTAAAATAAATGATTTCCTTTATTTTGAGTTTAGCTGCCCTTATCTTAGGGTATATCCTTTACGGAAGATTGGTTGAAAAAGTATTTGCTCCTGATGATAGGCCTACTCCTGCCATTGCCAAAGCCGATGGGGTGGATTATGTCGTTTTGCCCACATGGAAGGTCTTCATGATCCAGTTTCTGAATATTGCCGGGACTGGCCCTATCTTTGGCGCTATAATGGGAGCTAGGTATGGTACTTCGGCTTATATATGGATTGTTATCGGTTGTATTTTTGCAGGTGCCATGCACGATTATTTCAGTGGAATGCTTTCCATGAGGCATGGTGGTGCCAACCTGCCTGAGTTGGTGGGACATTATCTCGGGAAAACCACACGGGCCATCATGTTGGTATTCTCTGTCTTCCTTTTGGTCATGGTGGGTGTCGTTTTCGTATATAGTCCTGCCTTGCTGCTTGAGAGCATGCAGTCGCTTGGCATTCTGGTGTGGGTGGTGATTATTTTTGCCTACTACATCATGGCCACTATGCTTCCCATTGATAAGATTATTGGGCGATTCTATCCGATATTTGCTTTTTCATTGCTGTTTATGGCTGCTGCTTTGATGGTAGTGCTGTTTGTGAAGTGGCCTACGATTCCTGAATTCTGGGATGATTTGCAGTCTATGAATCTCAATGATCCTAAATCTATATTGGGGACTGATAGTTATATCTCTGGCAACCCGTTGTTCCCCTGTCTGTTCTTGACTATTGCTTGTGGTGCTATCAGTGGCTTCCATGCCACACAGAGTCCGTTGATGGCTCGGTGCCTCAAGGATGAACGTCTCGGACGCCCTGTTTTTTATGGATCTATGATCACAGAGGGACTGGTAGCGCTTATCTGGGCCTCGGTATCAGCCTATTTCTTCTATTATGGTGGCTGGCGTGAAGTCGTTCCGGAGGATGTCATCGCCCAGTTCAACCAACAGATGCAGGGGGATTCTCCTAAGACACTCATCCAGTTCTTTACCGCCCCACATGTGGTGGAATATGTTTGTAATGGTTGGCTAGGTACGTTTGGAGGTATCTTGGCTGTGCTTGGCGTTGTGGCGGCTCCTATTACCAGTGGTGATACGGCCTTCCGCAGTGCACGGCTCATCATCGCATCTGCTTTGAATGTGGAGCAGCGCTCAATACCTAAACGCCTGCTCATCTCCATTCCTATGTTTGCTGCTTCCATCCTTCTTTTGATATGGCAGATGGAGAATCCGGATGGGTTCAATACCATCTGGCAGTATTTCGGATGGGCTAATCAGACTTTAGCTGTCTTCACGCTTTGGACATTGACGGTATATATGGTGCGCAACAGCAAACCTTATATTATTGTGCTTGTACCTGCGCTTTTCATGACCACCGTTTGCTCTACCTTCTTGTTTGTCAGTCCTGAAGCCTTCCATCTGGAGCCTAATATTGGCTATGCTCTTGGCGGATTCTGCTTTGCGTTGGCTATTATCTGGTTCTTCGTATGGATGAGAAAAGACAAACAAAGATTGTTGAAACAAGGACTTAATTAATAAAATAAATAGTAAAATATCTCATTCACATTGGATTAATTATTAATAGAATTATGATGAAAAAAATTTCTATGTTAATGCTGGCCATATTAATGACTATGACAGCGAGCGCACAGTTTGAGCAAGGTAAAAAATACGTCAGCGCTTCCTTCTCTGGATTGGATTTCAACTACAATGCTGACTCTAAACTAAGTGTTGGACTTGATCTTAAAGGTGGCTATTTTGTGGAAGATAACCTCATGGTGCTGGGTAAAATCGGGTATGACCATGTTGGTGGGGATGATGTTTCTCCCGATAGAGCTTCCGTGGGATTAGGAGGACGCTATTACATTATTCAGAATGGTATCTATTTGGGGCTTGGGGCTACCTATAAGCATGCAGCTCACAATTACAATGACTTGATGCCTTCTGTAGAAATTGGATATGCTTTCTTCATCAATGGAACAGTGACGATTGAACCAGCTATCTATTATGAGCAATCCATCAAAAATCATAGCCATTATTCTAATGTTGGCTTGAGAGTGGGATTGGGTCTTTATCTTTTCTGATAATGCCAGCCAAAGGAGATGTTACAAGCATATCCTTCAGCCCTGCTTGAGAAAGCAGTAGAAGAATTTTCTAAACTTCCTGGTATCGGACGCAAGACTGCTTTGCGTCTGGTACTGTATTTACTTCGCCAACCAGTTTCCGACGTGGAGAACTTCTCAAATGCCGTGGCTCGTCTTCGTCGTGAGGTGAAGTATTGTTCTATATGTCATAATATCAGTGATTCTGATGTATGCCCAATCTGCTCCAATAAGCATAGTGACAGTTCCGTTGTCTGTGTGGTTGAGAACATACAGGATGTTATGGCTGTGGAGAACACACAGCAATTTCATGGCCTCTATCATGTGTTGGGGGGAGTCATCTCGCCCGTTGATGGAGTAGGACCGTCTGATTTGCAAATCGACTCCTTGGTAAGCCGTGTTGCTGAAGGCGGTATATCGGAGGTGATCTTGGCATTAGGAAGCACGATGGAAGGAGATACAACCAATTTTTATATCTCTCGTAAACTTGCTGACTTTGATTTGGTCATAAGTGTATTGGCTCGTGGTATCTCTGTGGGCGACGAATTGGAATATACGGATGAGGTGACTTTGGGGCGTTCTATCATTAACCGAACTCCATTTGGACAACAATGAGAAAAACAAGACAAATATTACTCTCTCTTCTATGGGGGACTTGCACTATAGCATTGGTGATGATCATTTTGTTTGAAACGGATATCCTCCATCAGGGTATTTTGCATGAAAATGTGAAGATGGAATATGGCATCTCTGTTATCATGGAACTTGCCGCGTTATGTGCCATACCAGCATCATTAAGATTATTCAGATGGAAAAAAGTGGCTGATGACCTTAAAAATCGTGGCTACCAGGCCCTTCTTTCATGGGGACTGTTTCGGCTCTCGTTGCTTTGTATACCACTTGTGTTATGCGTCTTGTTTTATTATTTATTTGCCCAAACCTCGTTTTGCTATTTGGCTATCATACTTGGAATCTGTCTCTTCTTCGTTTATCCGTCAAAAGAGAGATGCGCTCAGGATATTGCCAAAGAATAACTTTTTGATAGCATATGAAACTGACAGTTATCATTGTCAACTATAATGTAAAACATTATCTCTATCAATGCCTTGAGAGCCTGTATCGGTCAATCAAAAACATTGAGGCAGAAGTATATGTCGTCGACAATCACTCTCGAGACGGCAGCGTGGCATACGTGTCGAAAAGGTTCAAGGATGTCAATTATGTTGAGAGCAACCATAATCTGGGCTTTGCACGCGCTAATAACATCGCCATCAGGCAAAGTTCGGGTGAATATGTTCTCTTGCTCAATCCGGACACGATTGTCGGAGAAGATACGGTGCCCAATACCCTTCAGTTTATGGATGAACATCCTGAGGCAGGTTGTGCAGGGGTGACTATGCTGAAAGCCGATGGAACCAAAGCGATGGAATCACGTCGTGGACTGCCTACACCGATGACTGCTTTTTATAAAATGAGCGGTTTTTGCAAGCGCTTCCCTTCCAGTAAGCGTTATGGACATTATTATATGAGTTATTTGCCTTGGGACCAGGCTTCACGGATAGAGGTCGTCAGTGGTGCTTATTGTATGCTTCGTAGAAGTGCGCTTGAAAAAGTGGGATTGCTCGATGAGGATTTTTTCATGTATGGAGAAGATATTGATCTTTCGTGTAGATTGCTGAAAGGGAATTTCCAGAATTGGTATTTGCCTGAGACCATTTTGCATTACAAGGGGGAAAGCACGCAGAAATCTTCATTCAGGTACGTGCATGTGTTTTATGAGGCGATGTTGATCTTTTTCAAAAAACACTACGGCAGTTCGAGCCTGTGGTTGACTTTACCGATCAAAATGGCGATTTATCTGAAAGCCTCGTTGGCGCTTATTCAGATGCAGTCGGCTAGAATGAGAAAGGCATTGGGATTCTTTACGCCAAGAAGAATGCGTGAACCTGATTACATCTTTATCGGGTCTGTATCTTCTATTACGCTCTGTCGCAAATTGGCACGTAAAAAGGGACTTTCTGGGGAGTTTGTCGTGGCCAATGAAAAAATACGGCCTGAAGGACATTTGTCTATGCTTGATGATATTGATACTACGCGTAATCAGAAATATATTGTCTACGATACTGAGGCATATTCCTTCAAATCCATTCTTGAAATCTTCAAGCAGAAGCCCGTTCAGAATATTTCCATAGGAACATTCAACCCTTATACCAAAACGATAATCACTGCTGAGGAGGTGTTGAAATGATGAATGATGGAAAGGCTGATATCATATTAAGAGCTCTTGAACCAGAAGATCTGGATTTCCTTTATTCTATCGAAAACGATCCTGACTTATGGGATGTCGGATGCACCAACGTTCCTTATTCTAGACATATTCTTAGTGAATATATTCTGGCAAATAAGTCTGATCTATATGCCGACAAACAATTACGCTTAATCGTGACGGATGGCCGTGGTAAACAGATAGGCGTGATCGATCTGTTCAATTTTGAACCTAAGCATCTGAGGGCAGAGTTGGGTATTGCTATCTTGAGAGAATACAGAAATAGGGGATATGGTCAGATGGCGATTGATAGATTGATGAGATATTGCAAAAGGCATTTACATTTACATCAGATTTATGCTGTTGTCGGTGAAAACAACCAGCAGTCCTTGAAGATGTTCAGAAACGCTGACTTTCAAGAAGGTGCGAGGATGAAGGATTGGATTTATGACGGTAATCGTTTCCTGGATGCCATTGTGATGCGT
>CADCQC010000341.1 GCA_902803455.1 uncultured Prevotellaceae bacterium | reverse complement strand
GTATTTGGGCGTGTGATGGTCTCGCTGGTGGCATATCGTGGCAAGCGCCCCAGGCGTCCATCCACGGTAAATGTTTTCAACCAATATTGGGAAGGAAGGAACTCGATATTAAGACCAGCCTCCCCAGCCAGCGCATCAGGAACAGGTTTATCAAGCCACACGGCGATTTCCACCGCTTTTCCTTTAGCCGATACCACGACACGGCTGTCGAAGTCATAATCATCGTAGCGCATAGATACCTCGATGCAGCCTTTTTCCCTATTCACCTGACGGTCGGTCATCTTGGGCACCAAATCCCATTGTTCAGGCGTGTTGTTGAGTCTGACAGCACCACCTTGCACGGTACGCACGCCATGATGAATAATTTCTATTCCCGAATTTTTCTCATCATTAAACCCACCATTAAAACTATTGCTGAACACCAACAGGTTGACCCCCTGGCGTTCAAAATACTCCAAGTCGTTGAGGTGAAAATCATCGGCATACATTCCATTCGATGCCAATAAGCCAAATAACAAAAATAATGTTCTCATATACTATATTAGGTAAAGACAAATCAATAGAAACTAAATATCCGCATCCATCGTTAGCGGCAGATTGTCCGACGATCCTCCTACGAGCACCTTGATTTTTCCAGGTTCCAGCATCCATGTCTCAGCATGTTCATCCCAATGACAAAGATCAGACCGCCGCACGGTGAGCGAAACCGCTTTACGCTCACCCGCTTTGAGTGCCACCCTTTTGAATCCTTTAAGTTCTTTCACTGGCCGCATGATATGTGATACCGGGCGCGCCACATACACCTGCGCCACCTCTTCAGCCTCCACAGAAGAATTGTTGGTGATCACAAAACTCACATCAAGTCCATCAGCTGTTGGTTTGACCACCAAATCACTATATTGGAACTGTGCATAAGAAAGGCCAAACCCGAAAGGATATGCCACCTCCACATTTTTGCAGTCGTACCACCGATAGCCCACCAGATCCTCTTCCGCATAGTTGGCAATGAGTTGCTGTCTCCGCTCATTGCTCTGGTTGTTGACAAGCCCCACAAAGATATCACCCTGAGCATTGTTTTTCAACTCTTGAGGATAGACACCCAAAGCATACGCCGGCACATCCTCCAATCGCTTAGGCCAACTGAACGGCAACTTGCCTGAAGGTGATATTTTTCCAGTAAGCACCTCAGCCAAAGCCTGTCCCCCCATGGACCCATTAAACCAAGACGCCAGCAAGGCCCCCGACACCTCACTCACCGTGGTGAGATCCACCGGTCCTCCAGAGACGATGACCGTCACCATACGCTTGTTTGCTTTTGCCAATGCCCTGGCCAACTCATCCTGTCCGGAAGGAAGCGTCATGCTCTTACGGTCGGAGCCTTCGGTCTCTACCTCCCTATTATCCCCGGCGAAGAAGATGACTAAATCCGCACGTTTTGCCGCCTTCACCGCCTCCGCCATCAGTTGGCGGTCCGCATTCTGTACCGGATTCTGCTTTTTATTCCGACTATCACGGTCGAAACTTCTATAGCCCTGCACATAGGTTAACTTCACTTTCCCTGCAAGCGCTTTCTGCAAGCCTTCGAGAGGTGTTATCTCACACCGGGTTTTCACGCCAGCCCCCACCCCACCGAGCGCCATTCTGGTGATCGCATTCTCTCCGATGACAGCGATGGTCTTGATGCGCTTGAGATCAATGGGAAGCAAAGCCTCGTTTTTCAGTAACACGATAGATCTGCGAGCCACTTCAAGAGCAGTATTCATTTCTTCCGGATTGCCAACGGGCAGACGGTTGGCCTCTTCCTTGGCGATAGGTTTCACCGTCAGTCTGACCCTTAATATCTCTCTGACACGCTGGTTGATGACCTCCTCGCTCACTTTTCCAGCCTTCACGGAATCGAGCAAGGCATTTCCCATGTATCTGCTACCCGGCATCTCCACATTCATCCCAGATGTGACGGCATCCACTGTGGAATGCACTCCACCCCAGTCGCTGATCACCATGCCCGGGAAGCCCCATTGCCGGCGCAGGATGGTGTTGAGCAGCATCTCATTCTCGGAGCACCACCGTCCGTTGACCTTGTTGTAGGCAGCCATGACGCCCCAGGCATCAGCTTCCCGAACCGCCATCTCAAACGGCCGCAGGTAGATTTCATGCATGGCCCTGTCGGAGATGCGC
>CADCQC010000340.1 GCA_902803455.1 uncultured Prevotellaceae bacterium | reverse complement strand
GAAGAGATTTTCTTCGTCGGCTGCTGCCTTGGTGTCCTGAACGAAGAAATCTATCAGCTGGTCCTCGATGTTGAACACCCCTTTCACCGGATCCTTGATGGTGGCCTTCATACAGTCGCCTATATGGAAATACTCATAGAGCGTACTTGTATAGTAATAGACGATGCTTTGCTTCTCGAACTTGATGTAACCAATAACAGGTTTGTATGCCGGGTCGATGGTGGAGACGTATATTGTACCGCTGCGGTCGATGAAGTCAATCCTGATGATGGCCTCATCTCCGTCATAATAGCTTTTCAGAGGTATCTCCTGAGGCTTGTTTTGCACCTTCTTTTGGAGTTTGATGAACGCATTGGTGAACTCATCCATATCCACCGGGTTGTTTTCCTGACTTTGCTTCAGTTTTTCCGAAGAGGATGTCCGTAGTGCAACGCCAATCCCCGTATCCAGAGAGTTCGCCCCGTTCTTGGCCAGCTTCCTCGACTCTGACTGTGACTGGCAGGTCAGCAGCAGGCCTGTGGACGTCAGCATGGCGGTACCGTATTTCGAGAGCGCCAACGGCTTGGTGATGGGTGACTCGAACCTCACCAGGTTGCTGGAGTTGTAGGCGAAGATGTCGGTTCCGATTTTTGGAAGGTCGTTCCATCCGAATCCAAGTGACGTGACTTTCTCATACCGCAGCCGCTCGAAGGAAGCCTTGATGATGTTGTCCGACCAACGGGGGTTCATGGCCCGTAGCTCTCCCATAAAGGCAAGGTAGGCGGGGAGCGCGAGCGGATGGTCAACGTCAGCCAGAAGGTATGTGGCCAGCAGGCTGACATGGAACTCCAGCGTCTTCCTGTCCTCCTCCTCTTGATAGAGAGGTCGCATGGATATCGTAGCCACCAGGTCTTCCACACGCTGTCTCATCAGGTCAATGGTGATGGTGTAGAAAGAGTCCTTGGTCTTGTTGGTGGCACATTCTTTCAAGTATTCCTGCAATTTGGCGAAGTTGTCGTCAATATATTCCTTTCTCAGATCCAGCCAGAATGGGGTTTTCTCTTCTCCGTTCATCTTCTACGTCTTTCTTAGTATGGTCAGTATGCATAATACAAGTGCAAAAATAGTGATTTTCCCTCAAAACACCATAAGTTTGCCTTGTTAAGGGCAGCCTTTTTGTGCCTACCCCTCATGTAACGAGTCAAATAGAAGTGAAAATTCTGCTTTTGTCGCTGCCTTTAAGTTTTTTAATAAATTTTTGGTTAAATTCCGATAACTTTTTATCAGCATATCTATCTATAAAATGTATGCATATATAATCTCCTTGAAATGATGAAAAGAAAAAATACGCTAAGAAGAATGATGTGGTTTTTCATTTTGACTATTGCTATATGTGTGGCCACTGTCATAGGTTGTCAGATGGCTGTCTTGAATGCCGCGGAGAACCGGATGTATGACGATGTTAGCGAGATACCTCATAGGAAAGTCGCCCTTCTGTTGGGAACATCGCCAATTGGCCGTTCGGGTTTGCCCAACCAGTTTTTTCTTCGACGTATTGATGCGACAGTCAAGCTGTATAAAGCAGGTAAATTTGACCGATTGATTATCAGTGGAGCTAATCGGCCAGAGGAGTTCAATGAGCCTGAGGAGATGAAGGCTGCGCTGGTTACCCATAATGTGCCTGATAGCATTATGACGTTAGATGGCAAAGGCTTCCGCACGATAAACTCTATACTGTGGGCGAAGGATGTTTACGGTGCGGACAGCCTGATGATCATATCACAGCAGTTTCATAATGAGCGTGCTTTGTTCCTAACGAAGTGCAAGGGTATTGAAGCTGTCGCCTTCAATGCGGAAAACACCTCCAGCCAGAGATGGCGTTTCCTGATGTTCATCCGTGAGAGTCTGGCAAGAGTTAAAGCTGTGTTCGAAGTCTTATTTGTCTGATGAGCCCAACGGGGAGTTGTCAAGTAAATCTCTCGATTCTCTGTTGGATTATAGATGTATGTGAAGGGAAATGATCATACTTCCGAAACCAGGATGTACAGAGAACATTTTCCGAGGTCCACATTATATTTATACCTATATGTAATATATCGTTATTGAATAAAGCCCTTAACTTTGCGAAGCAATTGAAATAGAGGACAGAAATGACAGACAACAAAGAGAATGCGAATGGTGAGTTCGGGCTAACGAATTCAAATTGCTATGATAAATTGAACATCCCAGAAGACGTGAATGGAGATAATCCTTCTGAGGAAGGTCTTTCGTTCTTTATTGGGGAAAATGATTGGGTCCATGGTTTTAGCAAAGGTGACGTTGTGTGGTATTACCTAGACTCGAGCTATGTCATCAAGCGTTCAAAGATCGTGGAGATGAAAGCGACAGAGGGAGCCATTGCAAAAAATAGGCTCTTCTTGGAGAATGGAGATGAGGTGGGCGTATATAATGCTTATCATTCTAAAAAAGCGGCTTTAGAGCATCTGATAAGGCAAGTGACAAGCGTAATCAGTCAATATAAGATAACGCTGGCAAGTACTCAGCACCGCCTGGAAGAATCTGAAAGGAGATTAAGGGTGTTGAAGAAAAATGTCTCTATGATAGAAGAAAAGGAGATGCCTAAGCAGAAAGACTGGACGTTTTCTGAAGTCAATGAGCACCGGGCTGATATTCTTGCCCATCCTGAAGAGTATGATAGCATCATTACCCATTTCTCGGCTGGGGGGCTTGGTGCCTGTGCTTATAGCAGAAATATATCTATCGGCACCCTCGTCCGTTGCTGGGAGCATCCAGAATTCCGGATTTCATGTCCTGAATGTGGTGGAGAAGCCTTGATTACTATGTTTGCTGG
>CADCQC010000339.1 GCA_902803455.1 uncultured Prevotellaceae bacterium | reverse complement strand
GGTCGGTGAGGTAATGCAGATAGAATGTGCCGTTCCAATAGGCCATCATCGGTTGGTGGTTGTAGGTCCAAGGCTTCTCACCACGTGTCGTCTGGATGCTGTGAACCCCCACGACGGGTTTCAGACCGCCGTCATGACGGGCTGGATGAGCAATCGTCTGACCGCTGTAGTGCACCACGTCGCGATGGTATCTGGCAAGGTTTTCTACCATCTCTTCTGGGGCCATGAAAACCGTCCCGTGCTTGTGCCCGACAGGAAAAGTGACGGCACCTGTCTGGTCTTGAAAATGGAGAAAGTCTTTCGTGCGGTGTGCGCCATAGATACCATGTTGGTAGGAGTCGTAATAGATATACCACCAGTCACCGACCTTGGCGGTGGTGGGACCTTCGGTGAACGATTCGGTGAAGGGGTCGGAGGCGGCACTCCATGGTCCAAGGGGGGAACGGGAAAAGGCCACCTTGATGTTGCGCATCGGTCGGGAGTTGTCTTTTACCACCATCACATAGTCGCTCTTGCCTCGTTTCACGAGCGTGGCGTCGATGGCGCTAAAACCGGGGTCATAAAACAACTTCGTGGGACTGAAACGCTTGAAGTCTTTCGTCGTGGTGTAGTAAAGACGGTGGTTGTTGAGATGGTCTTCCTGATAGTCGGGAAATTTTCCTGGCACACAGGAGGCCCACACAATCATAAATTGTCGCTTCTCGTCATCGTAGAACAGTTCGGGTGCCCATACATTGACCGTCGTGGTGTCATCCATGACCTCGATGAAACGCTCCTCACTCCAGTGGATGAGGTCTTTTGATGAGGCATAGCCAAAACCGCGGTCGCCACGCCACGAACTGGTCCATACCAGATGGAATGTGCCGTCGGGTCCTCGCACGATGGAGGGATCGCGCATCACTTGCTGTTTGCCCACTTGCGGAACAAGGAACACTCCTTGGATGGAGTCCCAGCGGATGCCGTCATGACTGTAAATGAAACGCAGACCCTCATTGGCTGGCTCATGGAAGGAGGTCGACACATAGATGTCCTTCGCCTCTGTCATCAAAAACAACAAAGACAGGATAAAAGATATCGTCAGTCTATTAGAATACATGCTTATATTACACGTGAACGTTCATTATTATAAAAGACGAAAAAACACCTGCTTTGTAATCATATTTTCAGCGGTCATGGGGAATATCTTCATGTGACAGATGTCTGATATACCTTTTTCCCTCAGATGATAGTGACGTTGCTATTTCCAAAGCCGCCATCTGCGTCATAAGGACGGGGATGGCGGCTCGGAAGTCAAATGGCTATAAGAAAGGACTTGTCAGGGTTTTTTAACAGCGCGGATGGGATAACCATTAGATCTTAATGTCGGAGTAGTGCGTATATATTCTGAAGTAAGACTCATTGCATTTTTTTCATACAAAAATCCTTTCCTGTTGCCAGAACTGTCCAATTCTACATTACCGGTCCAATATAATCCAACATTGTCACTATAAGTATAATCAATATAAGCTCCTGTATAAGGTATAAAAATACTGTTCCCATTTGGACCGGTCATTTGCGTTCCCAAAACACCATTAGAGTATAGGTATTTTTTTTGACAATTTACCCGGAGTTCTTCGCAGTCTTCTACTGTTGGCATCCTTCCCCCATATTTGGTAGCAATATCATACTCGGTTCCACTGATATTTTCACCGATATCATCCCAGACACTTACATCATTCCTGTCAAGCTCTTTGCCATAGATTTCTTGACTTAACTGATTATAATACGACCATTTTGCTGCTCCATCTCCATAGTTGACATAATAATGATGATACTGATAATCTGAAGAAACATATCTTTCTTTTTCAGACAACTCACCCCAGGAAAAATAACCACCGGCTTCTTCGGGAGACTTGGCTCCAATGTTGCATGCCGCCCACAGTGTACCGCTGGGCAGGCCAAGGTCGACATACTCCATCTCAGTCTGTACAGAATAAACCAGAGGGAAGGTTCTCTTCTTTCCTAACTGTATATCTGCCTCGCCTATATACTGTATATAGGGTGACAGCTCGACGGAGCGCTTCGGATCGTTGGAGTAATAGGCATAACGCATGTCGTCGTATGGGTTGCTGCCGAGGTTGGCACACGATATCTTCTTGTCCTCGCCATAGAAGTCGTGGTAGATGTAGCCCCAGTCCCTTATGTTCATCTCCTCATTGTCGAGTTCGACGGAGGTGGTGGCATTGAACTTATAGAAATAGCCGACGCCCTCGTAGATAAAGTCCTGGGCTTCGGAATAGTCGGAACCTGTCTGCTCGAAACTGATGATATGAACGGGGAGGTCATACTCTACAAAGAATGTCAGTTCCGTGCCCTTCTCAATCTCACTGCTGCCCTCATACTGCACATAGGGCGTAAGGATGACCGTGCGCTCCCGATCGTTGAAATAATAGGCGTAGCGCTGGTCCGCAAAGGGGTTACTGCCGAGGTTGGCACAGGAAATCTTCTTGTCCTTGTCGTAGATGTCGTGATAGATGTAGCCCCAGTCCTTCACGTCCTTCACTTCAGGATCCAGCTCGACGGTGGTGGTGGCATTAAACTTGTAGAAGTAGTTCCGGCCCTCGTACTCGTAGCCCTGCTGCTTGGAATAATGTGAGCTGGTCTGCTCGAAGTTGACAATGCTCACGGGGAATGGCTCCTTCTCCAACTCGGCTGAGGGGGAGGCAAGGATCGGGATGACACCACCAAGGAAAACATACGGGTAAAAGGTATAGGTCTCGCTGCCGTCATCCTTCAGATCCTTGAACGTGTATTTGAGATCCTGTCTGCCGCTTTTGAAATCCCTGTCTGAAATCCACAACCAGTCATCCATATCAAGCCAACGGTCATGGTTGTCTCTCAGCCACACGCCGAGTGTGTTTTCAAAGGCACAGTCGCCCCTTGCCACAACACTGCCCTCCGCCGTTGTCTTGTCAGCACGGTTCTGTTTGAGCGAGGGGTTATAGAACTTCGGCACAAGGTCCCATTTGTCTGTCAGCTGCTCATTGCCCCAAGGTGCGGGGCGTGAGAAACCGTACTTTTCAAACGCGTAGAAGTCGAAGGAGGTGCTGGTGACCATGTATCTTTCTATGTAGCGGTCCTTAAGCCTGTCGTAGAGATCCGTATTCTTCTTGGCATTATCAAGAAGGGTCTCGGTAAGGATGAAGTTGCTCCTGTATTGGGGTCCGAACTCCGCACGGAATACGCCTTTGGCTACTTTTTCCTTCAGCCAGGCAAGACCTATCTCAAAGACTCCGCCGGCACCTATCCGGCCGTCGAGGCTTGCCCGTTTGATCTTGGTCTTGTCTTCCGTTATTTTCAGACTGGAGGCGGGAGCCTTAATTCCCATTCCCGGGGTGCCGAAAACGAAGCCGCTGGAATAGGTCGCATGCTGTCGCATATCTAAGGAGCCGGTGATGTCTGCACTGCCCTTGATGAAGGCTCCAATCTTGAACATCAGGGTAAAACCATAGGGAAGCTTGAACTCAAATTCGGGAGGACAAAAGTCTTTCGCTATCTCAAAATACCCGTAGACACTTAAATTGGTCAGGGCATTGATGTCACCGGAGAACGTACTTCTGCAGGCAAAACCCAATAGCGGACGTTGGAAGCATTCCAGCTTCATGTGGAGGGTGGGTTCAATCTTGATGACGAATTCGTTCTCGCCCTTGAAGGCATACATGCCGGCCTTCAGCAATTCCGTAATCTGATTTGTCATGTTGAGCTCGATAGGATCCAATGGGATATCCTTCTCGTACGGGTCGGAGTTACCAAAGCCGCGCCTTGGGGCCTGGACCTCACGCTGTCCGCAATCAATGGAGGAGACACAGTAGAAAGTCTCGAATATATCCCCAATTTCCACAAACTCGCACTCCACCGTGTTGCCATTCACCTGGATGACCTTGCCGGCAAAGCCGTATGGAAACTTCTCGCTCAGATAGCCGAAACCAAGTTTGTCACCCACCTTGGGCATGAGGCTTGCCGGTGTGCTGGCAGCGAACCTGATTGTCGCACTGTCACAGCTCTCAACATATGGAAGCAGATCACCGTCAAGGCGGATGACGCCGGGCAGATAGACCGGAGGTGGCGTTACGAAACTGATGCTGTCGATACTGGTCAGCGGAAAGTTGTAAATGCTGTCATCAACGGCGATGAGCTGCGAGACAATCTCGTCGTGGGTCACGCCGAGGGTGTCTTCCATGCTGTACGACATCTCCCTGATCTCATCACGAAGGAATGCCTGGATGTTGCCGTCTTTCTGATAGACATACATCACGTCACCTGTCTGCCGTTGCTGGGCAAGGCCCGTCATGGCCACAAGCGCCGATAATACAAGTATGTATAAACGTCTCATCGTTATCATGGTCGTATGAATTTGAGGGTTCTTCCGTTGATGGTGACGAGATAGACACCCTGCGGGAGCTGGGTGAGTGAGAGGACGGCGTCACGGCCGTCGGTGGAGAGATGGGCAGGAAGCTGCACGCCGCTCGTGTTGCATACGGTGATGCGGTCGGTCGGGCCGATACCGTAGAAAGTCACATGGTCTTTGTCAATGCGGTAGTTCATCTCAGGCTTCGCACCATGGATGCCGGTGCCGATACCTTTGAAGGTGAACCTCACCACATCGGCCTTGTCAAACTCCTGTAGATAACCCTGAACCGTGATGATCATCTTGTCGGCTGTCATCTGGATGCGGGGCATCGTGTAGAGCTCCACTTCCGTGGTCTTGCCGTCGGCATGATGCAGCACAAGCGTCTGATTCTGCGCTGCCACCTTGAAGGCCGGCAACAGCAGACTCACCAAAAGGATAATAAGCAGTTTTCTATTCATTTGATCTTAATACCGCAGCACTTTAGTTAAACATAGTTATATAAAATCCTGAACAACAAAAGGTTGCTTGTGGTTATGTCATGTCTGCAATCTCACTTACCTTGGTGCTGCCATTCAAGAGAAGCAAAATCCATCGACATTTTTTCTTTTTTATCCCTCATCCTTTTTCATCCTTTTCTCCGCTTTTTCGTGTAATTCCACCTTTTCTTGTTCGGAGATGAAACTGTGGGAGATGGCTGACTCCACGATGGACTCCGCTTGGGCACAGTTCAGGATGCCTGCGTCGAAGAGTTTTTGCAGTTCCTTCCGCAGGGTGGTGTTTGACACGGTCATGTTGTCGGTGGAAATATTGATGCTCACTCCCGAATGGAAGAAAGAGGCGAGGGGATAGTCCTTCAATAAAGTGACATGATGTAATGCATGATTCTGGAGGTTGCTGGTGGGGCAGAGGGTGAGGCAGATATCCTTGGCTTTCAGCAACGCTTTCATCTGCTCGTCATTGTAACTTCGGATGCCATGACCTATGCGTCGGGTACCGAAATCTATCGCGTGTTGCATACTTTCCACTCCGACCGCCTCACCGGAATGGATGGTGAAGGGGATGCCGACGGCATGGGCATGTGTGAAAAGATTGCGGAAGTTCTCCGTCGGATACAAAGCCTCGGCACCGGCAAGGTCGATGCCGCAGACACCATCGCCAAGGTATTTTTCTCCCAGACGCACTGTTTCCATATTCTCTGCTTCGTTGCCGCTTCCACGCATGCAACTGAGAATCAGGTTGGCTTTGAAATCGTTCACACAGTTGCGAAGACCACGTTTCAGACCGTCGATGGCCGCTCTCACCACCCCTTCTTGGTCGAGACCCTTGCTCAAATGCTGTTGTGGGGCGAAACGAATCTCAGCGTAAAGCAACCTCATATTGTCGAGACGCCTCACCAGACTCTCCACACTGTAGGAGATGGTGTCCGGGATCTGCATCACGGAGAGGGGCAGTTGGAAACATTGCAAATAGCGGTTGAGATCTGTGCAATCTTCCGGACAGGACAGCAGTTGGTAGATTTCACTTGGTGATGATGGCACGGTCACACCTTCTTCCTTGGCCATCAGGAGTACGTCTTCGGCAGAAAGAGAGCCGTCCAGGTGAAGGTGCAGTTCCACAAGGGCATATCGTGAGGCATCCGTCACAGAGGGGGATGTGGGGTGGTTATCATGGTGTGTTTTCATCTTATATCGTTTTTAGGGTTCAAATGTGATTGTTAACAGTATCACAAAACATCCAACAGATAGCACTTCTGATGAAATAAAGACGAGAATTCAAGCGTCAATCCAAATCAGTAAGAAGTCAACTGCAAATATAATACATTTTTTTGAATCATCCAATTTTTTCCTGAAACAGGCATCCGGGAAATCAATCCTTCGACAGATGACGAGTTGCAATGGAAGACCAAAAAGATTTATGACCTGAATGGCCGTCAGGTGAAAGAAGGACAATTGCAACGTGGTATCTATATCATTGACGGAAGCAAAAAAGTGATCCTGTGACGCAGGGTCATGAATGAATAAATTCACGTTAACCATGAAGGTGACAGCCATCCGACTGTCACCTTCATGGTTAATCTCGTGGAACTTAACTGAAATGGTGCGAATGCGAAACTTCTGCAATTATTTGGGTGATTGGATTTTTTATCATAATTTTGCACGAAATTGTCGGTTGAACCGTCAATTTCAATTCATTATCCAATCATTCTCTTCTGTATGAAAACAAAAATTTCTCTGATTGCCGCTGTCCTGATGACGGTTTGCTCGGTTTTCGCCAACATCTGGAAAGTGGCAGCCAATACGTCTGATTTAGGAGAACCAATCGAACTCACGCTGGCCGATGGCGATATCGCTGTGGTCGTGAAGGAGGCCTTGGCCAAAAACCCGTATCCGCAGAGCCTGACAGTCTATCTGGCTCCTGGGGGACACTATACGGTCTCCGAGAGTATCATGATGACAAGTGGTATCTCCATCATTGGTGATGCGGAACAACCGGCCACTATCGACCTCTCCATTTGCGACACACCGATGATCATGGTGCATCCTGAGCAACATCCCTCTACTTTGCTGGAGGAACTTGGCTTCAACCATATCGGAGATGTCCATATCACCAACGTCATGGTGAAAGGGTTGAAGACACAGTTGTTTTATGCCAACAAGGTAAAGGCGCTGATCAACAAAATTGCTGTCGACAACTGCGTCATTCAAATAGCTGGCGGAAATAAGACTACCTTCGATTTCAATAGCGGAGGCGTGGTCGGGGAATTGGCTATCAGCAACTCCACCATCTATGCCCAACCTGCTCATTCCGGACAGTTGTATAGTTCGCAGAGTGGTCAGAAGGCGACAGATGCTGGCTTGATCCAACAAATCATCTCCATCCAGCAGTCGACATTAGCCAATATCGCTTATTCCAAAAATGTGGCGACTCACCGCTCTGCCAATCAGGCATGGCTGACCTATATCGTCAAAAACAATATCGTGCTCGACTGTGGCAAGCGCGGACAGTTTGTCAGAGGATTGAATGGAGGACAGTCAGGCGCTAACCCGACATGGGTGATTGATGGAAACTCCTTCCAGTGGACATCGGAGGAGGGCGTGATCATCGATTCCTCTTCTGAAGAGATTACGGGTGACGATGCAGAGAGTGTCAACAACAATATCGAGGGCGCATTGGTGTTTGAGGGGGATTATACGACAGGTGACTTCACACTCGGTGACTGTCCACAGCACTCTGCTGCCATCGGTGATCCTCGCTGGCTCAAGAAAAATGCGGATGCCATCGGTGAGGTGATTGTTCTCACTTTGGAAAACGGACAGGACATCGCCACCCAATTGTCAGAGGCGATGACCAACAACAAATATCCTGAGAAAGTGATTATCCTCCTCGAGGCCGACGGGCAATACAGGGTGTCTTCTCCTATCGTGATGAATACGGCTGTGGAGATCGTGGGCGAAGAGGCGGCACCTGCCACCATCGACTGCTCGGCGCTTGAAGGACCGATGATGATGCTGAGCGAGGACATCCATCCGGATATGACCGATGAGACGGGCAACATCTCTCTCGGCAATATCCGTCTTGCCAACTTGCAGATATCAGGACTGAGATACCAGTTGTTCTATGCCAACAAGGTGAAGGCGTTGTTTGGTTCCGTGGTGCTCGACAACAGTGTGGTGGGCATCGACGGCAGCAAAAACAAGACGATCTTCGACTTTGCAGGAGGCGGCAATACCAGTCTGCTGGCTATCCGTAACTCTACCATCTATGCTATCCCTTCTATCGCTACCAACGGTGGATTCTTCAGTTCACAGTCGGGTAGTGATGTCCCGTCACTTGGCGGCACCAACCAGCAGGTGTCGATACTCAACTCGACACTCTACGGTATCTGTACCGGCAAAACGGTGTCTACTCTCCGCAAGAACAGCCAGAATTACATGACCTATGAGATCAAGAAGAGCCTCATTGTCGACTGCGGCAAGCGGGGACAGTTCCTCATGGGACTCAATGCCGGACAACCGGGGCCCAACTGCACATGGGACGTCGCAGGCAATTCTTTCCAGTGGAGTGAGACAACCGAAGAAGTCAAGACCTTCACCGATATCTGTGGTGAGGAGACCTGTGGCGGTGACGCCAGTCTCGTGAAGGACAATGTGACGGGGGATGTGGCTTTCGTGGGCGACATCAACAAGGGTGATTTCACTTTGGGTGAGTGCGCACAGAGAGCGGCTCAGGTGGGTGATCCCAGATGGCTTGCGGAATATACTCCGCCAGTAGGCAAGCCGATCGTGCTCAACCCTTCCAGCGGAGAAGACCTCGCAGAGGAGTTGTCGGAGGCGATGGCCACCAACAAATATCCTGAGAGAATCACCATTCATCTGATGGCTGACGGACAATACACACTCTCCTCTTCCTTACTTATCAATACGGCTGTGGAGATCGTGGGCGATGAGTCGGCACCTGCCTCAATCGACTGCTCGGCACTTGAGGGACCGATGGTCCTGCTGAGCGAGGATATCCATTCGGATATGACTGACGAGAAAGGCAACATCTCACTGGGCGACATCCGTCTGGCCAATCTGCTGGTGAAGGAACTGAAATATCAGTTGTTCTACGCCAACAAGGTGAAGGCGCTCTTTGACTCCGTGACACTCGACAATAGCGTGGTGGGTATCAACGGCAGCAAAAACAAGACCATCTTCGACTTTGCCTTCGGCGGCAATACCAGTCTGCTGACTATCCGAAATTCCACCATCTATGCCATTCCTTCCAACAGTGCCAACGGTGGCTTCTTCAGTTCTCAGTCAGGACATGATGTACCGGCACTTGGCGGAACAACCCAACAGGTGTCTATCCTCAACTCGACACTTTATGGCATCTGTACGACCAAGACCTTGGCCACCCATCGTAGACATAGCCAGAACTATATGAGTTTTGAGGTGAAACAGAGTCTCTTGGTCGATTGTGGCAAACGGGGACAGTTCCTGGTGGGCCTCAACGCCGGACAGCCTGGTGCTAACTGCACATGGGAGGTCTCCGGCAATTCGTTCCAATGGAGCGAGATGGCCGATGGCACACAGACCTTCCTCGACATCAGTGGCGAGGAGACTTGTGGAGATGATCCCGAGTTGGTGAAGGAGTGCGTGGAGGGTGTCGTGGCTTTCGATGGCGACATCACAAAGGGTGACTTCACACTGGCTGATTGCCCCCAAAATGATGCCAAGATCGGTGACCCGCGCTGGATCAATGAGGGGGTGGGCATCACCGACAGACGAATGGCGACAGCCGATAGCAGCGGCTGCTACACCATACAGGGCATACGTGTCCTGCAACCCCAAAAGGGTATCTATATCCGTAATGGCAAAAAAGTGGTCGTCAAGTAGGGCCACTCTTTTGGAAGAAAGGAAAAAAGGAAACCGTCTGGATAATCAGGCGGTTTTCTTTTTTCCTTTCTTATGATGAATTTGGCTAAAATATTCAAAAATAACAGAGGGAAAATGACTACATTTCTCATGGTGATACGTCATTAAAATGGAATAATAACACCTGTTGATGATATGAAAAAGTATTTATTATTGGTCTGCGCATTCATGATTTTCACAACGAAATCCAGCGCACAATATCCGCAACTGACCGACGAAGCCAAATCCCTGATCGACTCGTTGGAAAAACAATGGAAGGCTCACAGTGACTCCGCATGGGAGGTGGCTTTTCCTATTATCATAAAAGAGGCCAAGGAGGGGAGACCTTATGTGCCTTGGGCTTCCAGACCCTATGACCTGAGGCAGGCGAAGATCCCTGCTTTTCCTGGCGCTGAGGGCGGAGGCATGTATACCTTTGGGGGAAGAGGTGGAAAAGTGCTCACTGTCACCAATCTCAACGACGACGGACCTGGGTCCTTCCGATGGGCTTGCGAACAAGGCGGTGCGCGTATCGTCGTCTTCAATGTGTCGGGAATCATCCGACTCAAGTCGCCCATCTATGTCAGGGCTCCTTATATCACCATCGCTGGACAGACAGCACCGGGGGATGGCGTCATCATCGCCGGGGAATCCTTCCAGGTGGATACCCATGACGTGATCGTGCGGCACATGCGCTTCCGGAGGGGAGAGACACTGGTGTGGCACCGGGAGGACTCTTTCGGAGGAAATCCCGTGGGCAACATCATGATCGACCACTGCTCCTGCGAGTGGGGACTTGATGAGAACATCTCTTTCTACAGACACATGTTTGACTTGGGTGACGGAAAGGATAAACGGAAGGAACCGACCGTCAATGTCACCATTCAGAATACCATCTCTGCCAAGGCTCTCGATACGTGGAACCATTCCTTCGGATCGACCATCGGCGGAGAAAACACCACTTTCATGCGCAACCTATGGGCTGACAATACTGGCAGAAATCCTTCAATCGGATGGGGTGGGGTGTTCAACTTCATCAATAATGTGGTCTATAACTGGGTGCATAGGACAGCAGATGGCGGAGAATATACCACCATGTCCAACTTCATCAACAATTATTACAAACCAGGACCGCTCACTCCTAAAGATACGCCTGTCGGTCATCGCATCATCAAGTCGGAGAGCCGTAGCGTCAACCTGTTCCCCTTCAAACAGTTCGGACGTATCTATGCTGTAGGAAATGTGATGGAGGGATTTCCTGAAATCACACGCAACAATTGGAATGGAGGTATCCAGACTGCTGACAAGGATGGGGAGATGGACGAGACCGAACTCGCTCTTATGAGGTCTGACGAACCTTTTGAGATGCCGTTCGTATCGATCATGGGTGCCGACAAAGCTTTTGAGTGGGTGCTCCAGAATGCGGGTGCCACCGTGCCGTGCCGGGATATCGTCGACCAGCGCATCACTGAGGAGGTGAGGACGGGTAAGGCTTATTTTGTCGAGAAATATGAGAAAAAAGTGAAAGACCATCCTTATGGTGATATGTGGGGACTCCATCAGAAATCACAAGATGCCGATGGCTTGTTCAAATACCGCCGGTTGCCAAAAGACTCTTATGTCAACGGCATTATCACCGACCCACGACAGATGGGGGGATATCCGGAATACCGTGACTGGCAACCTTGGGCTGACGCTGATGGTGATGGCATGCCTGATGAGTGGGAGACTGCCAACGGACTCAATCCTCATGACCCCACGGATGCCAACAAGGATTGCAATGGCGACGGATACACCAATATCGAGAAATTCATCAATGCCATCCCCACACAGGGTAAGGTGGATTGGAGAAACCTCAACAACAACTATGATACCCTTGCCGCCAAGGGAAAGGTGATGTGAGAAAACGCATATTATTAGACAAAAACAACAATCTTTGAATCATTATGAGAAACGGAAAAACTTGTTTTGGCGTGATTATTGGAACACGGGCTTATTTCAATTCAGAATTGGCCCGGGATGTAAGGAAACAGTTGCTCAAGACCATCGAACAACTGGGATTTGAATATGTCATCCTTCCTGAGGACGCTACGCCAACAGGCAGTAGCAGTATCGAGACCAGAGAGGATGGTCTCAAGGTGGCAAGACAATTCCGCGAGTTCCGCGATGAGATCGACGGCATCGTCATCTCCTTGCCCAACTTCGGTTTCGAGATCGGTATCATCAATGCCATCAGCGACGCAGATCTCAACGTGCCTGTTCTCGTCCAGGCTTGTGATGATGAGAACGACAAGGTGGACCTCGACAGCCGACGGGATGCCTTCTGTGGTAAGATATCTGTCTGCAACAACCTTTACCAGTATGGCATTCCCTTCACCGATACCACCTTGCACACCTATTCCATCTATAGTCCGCTGCTGGCGGAGGATCTACGGAAGTTCGCCGCTATTTGCCGTGTGGTGAATGGACTGCGCCATTGCCGTATCGGACAGATCGGTACACGACCATTGGGATTCAACACTTGCAGGGCCAGTGAGAAACTGCTCCAGCGCAGTGGCATCACAGTCGTGCCGGCAGATTTATCTGAAATACTCTTTGCCGCACAGAAAATAGCTGATGATGATCCTGATTTCATCCAGATGTGTGAGCGTATCTCCAATTATGCGGAGGTGCCCGACAACTATAGGGAGAAACTCAAACTGCAGGCGAAATTTGGCGTGGCGGTAGAAAAATGGATCAAAGTCAACGACGTGCAGGCCGTGGCTATCCAGTGCTGGGATTCTCTGGAGCAGAATTATGGTTGCGCGGCTTGTGTCACCATGTCGATGTTGGGCGATAAACTGATCCCCGCCGCTTGTGAGACGGATATCGCGGGTGCCGTGTCGATGTATGCGCTTACACTGGCCTCGGAGAAAGCCTCTGCGCTTCTCGACTGGAATAACAACTTCGCTGAGGATCGCAACAAGTGTGTCTGCACACACTGCGGCAACTATCCCAAGTCGTTTGTGCAAAACAACCTGCGTCTTGGTCCGCTGGGCGTTTTGGGACGCACTTTGGGAAAAATTAATACTTTTGGCGCTGTCTATGCGAAGGTGACGGCTGGTGACTTCACCTTCTTCCGAATCTCAACCGATGATCCGAAAGGTTGCATCAAGGCTTATCTGGGCAAGGGAGAGATCACCGATGATCCATACGGCATGGATGGCTGCATCGCAGTTACCAAAGTAGAACGGCTGCAGCAACTCATGAAGTATATCTGTAAGAATGGTTTCGAGCATCATGTCGCCATGTGCCGCACCAATGTGGTGGAGGTCCTCCAAGAGGCTATCGAGACCTATCTCGGGTGGAACCTCTATGTCCACGAATGATTTTTTATTCAACGGTGATAACTTTAAGGACCTCCTCATTGGAGGTCCTTAAAGTTTTTCTTTAAATTGCATTATTCC
>CADCQC010000338.1 GCA_902803455.1 uncultured Prevotellaceae bacterium | reverse complement strand
GGGGTCGCTGTTCACCGAGATGATGATACCAGAATCCTGCATGCCGGCGATGTGCTGAATCTGTCCGGAGATGCCGCAGGCGATATAGACCTTGGGATGCACGGTGACACCCGTCTGACCAATCTGACGGTCGTGGTCGCAGAACCCTGCATCCACAGCGGCACGCGAGGCGCCTACCTCAGCGTGGAGCACCTTGGCCAAGTCAAACAGCAGGTCGAATCCTTCTTTCGAGCCCATGCCATAGCCTCCGGCCACCACAATCTGAGCACCCTTGAGGTTGTGTTTGGCAGCTTCCACATGGTGATCGAGCACTTTCACCACGAATGCCTCGGCAGATACATACTTTGACACTTCGGGATAAACCACTTCCTTGCGGTAGGAGCCTTCATAAAGCGCTTTTTGCATCACACCTGAGCGCACGGTGGCCATCTGAGGACGATGCTCAGGATTCACGATGGTAGCCACGATGTTGCCTCCGAAGGCGGGACGGATCTGATAGAGCAAATTCTTGTATACCTTGTCGTTTTTCTTGTCTTCAAAGTCGCCAATCTCAAGTTCTGTGCAGTCAGCGGTCAGACCGCTGGTGAGCGATGATGATACGCGGGGACCAAGATCGCGGCCGATGACGGTGGCACCCATCAGGCAGATCTGGGGCTTCTCTTCCTTGAAGAGGTTGACCATGATGTCGGTGTGGGGGGCAGAGGTGTAGGGGAACAGACCTTCTGCGTCAAAAACAAAGAGCTTGTCGACGCCGTAGGGCAGTATCTGTTCTTCTACCTGGCCTTTGATACCTGTTCCGATGACTACGGCACAGAGTTCCACACCCAGTTCGTTGGCCAGTTTGCGGCCTTTGGTGAGCAATTCTTGGGAAACTTCCTGTACGAGCGTTCCCTCTATCTCGCAATATACGAATACGGCCTCCATTATCCAATAATTTTCTCGTTCAACAATTCTTGTATCAGACTTTCCACATCAGCATCGCTGCTGGTGAGTGTCTTGCTCTCTTTCGCCTGGAAAGCGATATTCTTCACAGCCTTCACTTTGGTGGGGCTGCCGGCAAGACCGCATTGCTGAGGATCACCGTCAACATCGGCTACTGACCATTGGTTGAGGGTCAGGTAATCACGCTCATCATACAGTTTGGCCATGCGGCTGTCGAGGTCGGCAGGGCGTTCCATGGGGCAGGTGGCGTATTTGTACTTCATCACCAATTTGGCGTTGCAGGGGCGGCAGGGCGCTGCGCTGCCGTTCACGGTGATGACCACGGGCAGTGGAGCCACCACAGTCTCAACACCTCCGTCGATATGACGGCGGATGGTGGCCTTACCGTCGGCCACACTGAGAATCTCTTCTGCGTAAGTCACCTGGTTGAGACCAAGTTTCTCGGCAACCTGTGGGCCTACCTGGGCGGTGTCTCCGTCAATGGCTTGGCGGCCTCCGATGACAATGTCCACATCACCAATCTTCTTGATGGCAGTGGCAAGGGCATACGAGGTGGCCAGCGTGTCGGCTCCTGCAAAAAGTCTGTCTGTGAGCAACCAACCGGTGTCAGCGCCACGGTAAAGACCTTGGCGGATAATTTCACCGGCGCGTGGAGGACCCATCGTGAGCAGCCCCACAGTGGTGCCTGGGTGCTGTTCCTTGAGTCGGAGTGCTTGTTCGAGTGCGTTTAAGTCTTCGGGGTTGAAGATGGCGGGCAGTGCGGCGCGATTGACGGTGCCTTCGGCAGTCATGGCATCCTTGCCCACATTCCGTGTGTCGGGTACTTGCTTGGCAAGTACAACAATTTTCAAACTCATAAAAATTTACTAAAAGATATATTCTTGATATATTCAGGGCGCAAAATTACTCATTTTTTATGGGGTGGCAAAGAAAATGAGTGTAAAAGTGCACATTATTTCTCTTAATGTGCACATTTGGCATGTTTTGTGCAACACGACAGGATAGAGACGGTAGCAGGTATGCTTCATGCTTTGCTACTTTAACAAATCTTAAATGCTCCTTTCTTTTGGCTTTCGAAAATATTATCGTACTTTTGTAATGAACAAATGATAGACCGACCTACCATAGACCGCATCATGGACGCAGCCAACATCGTGGATGTTGTCTCCGAGTTTGTCTCTCTTCGCAAGAGTGGGGCCAACTTCAAAGGACTTTGTCCCTTCCATGATGACCGCACTCCCTCTTTCTCTGTTTCTCCTGCAAGAGGCATCTACAAATGTTTCTCTTGTGGAAAAGCGGGCAATGTGGTCAATTTCATCATGGAGCATGAGCAGATGACCTATGTCGAGGCGCTCAAATGGCTGGCGAGGAAATACCATATTGAAATCAAGGAGCGTGAACTGACTGCTGAGGAAAAACAACAGGAAAGTGAGCGCGAGAGCATCCTCATCGTGAATGAGTGGGCTGCTGATTATTTCAACACATTGCTCCGCGATGACCCTGACGGACAGACCATCGGAATGGCGTATTTCCGTTCTCGTGGTTTCCGCGACGACATCATTGCCAAATTCAAGTTGGGCTTTGCTCACCCGCGGAGAGACACCATGACTGCCGAGGCACGGAAAAAGGGTTTTAAGGATGAATACCTCATCAAGAGCGGACTCTCCGTACAGCGCGATGATGGCAGCCTGTATGACCGTTTTGCCGGCCGTATCATCTTCCCCTGGATCGGGGTGAGTGGTAAGGTGACGGCTTTCGGAGGCAGGGTGCTCGACTCTCGGACGAAGGGTGTGGCGCAGAAATATGTCAACTCTCCCGACTCGGTGGTCTATCACAAAGACCATGAGTTGTATGGTATCTTCCAAGCCAAAAAGGCTATTTCCAAAGAGGATTGCGTTTTCATGGTGGAGGGATACACCGATGTCATATCAATGCACCAGTGTGGCATCGAGAATGTGGTGGCTAATTCGGGAACTGCCCTCAGTGTCTTTCAGATCAAACTCCTGCGACGCTTTACTCAGAATGTGGTGTTGCTCTACGATGGTGATGAGGCGGGTATCCATGCCGCCATGCGGGGGACTGACATGATGCTGGCTGAGGGAATGAACATCAAAGTGCTGCTCCTGCCTGACGGTGACGACCCTGACAGTTTCGCAAGGAAACATACTGCAGAGGATTTCAGAAATTATATCAGTACCCATCAGACAGACTTCATGGAGTTTAAGACCAACGTGCTGCTCAAGGGCGTCAGCGACCCCATCAAGCGCTCTGAGGCCATCCAAAGCATCGTGAAGAGCATCTCGGTCATCCAGGATCAGATTGTAAGGGCTACCTATGTCAAGGAATGTGCGTCGCGTATCGGCATCGCTGAACAGACGCTCATCAACGAGATGAACAAGTTTATCCGTCGTGATAGGGAAGAGAAGGTGCGTGCCGACGAGCGGGAGTCATTGAAAAAGGAGGAGCAGGTACCGGTCAGACAGTCTTTAGGACCATTGTCCACCGACATGAGAACGGCCCAGGTGGAGCGCATGATCATTCAACTGGTCGTGAGGCATGGAGGGGAAGTGGCTTTCAGTGGATTGGAGGCAGAGGACGGGACCGTCTATAATCTATCCGTGGCCGAGAGCATCTATTACAGTCTTACAGAGGACGGACTTCAATTGGCTCATCCGCTTTATCAAAGAGTGCTCGAGGAGGCTGTCGCTCTGGTACAGGAAGGTCACCAGATGGTGAGAGATGAACTGCTGAGGCATACCGACCCGGAAATCAGCACACTGGCAGTTCAGTTGGGTGAGGATACTTATCAGTTGAGTGAGCATATGCAGATGAAGGTGGAGGAGGAAGACTTGCGCAACCAGGTCAGCCACCTGCTGCTCGATTTCCGGATGTTGATTCTCCAACGGCGGATTGATGAGGTCCGGCGGCAAGTGGCTGGAATGACAGAAGGCGAACAGCGTCAGGAGATGATGAGTGAAATGCTGCAACTCATGAATATGAGGAGCGAGATCGCCAAACGACTCGGTAAGAGTATTGTCATGTAGGATGAAGGGAAATAGAAAATAGGAAAAAAATGAGTATCGTTGAAATATTGTTGATTGTTGCGGTTTTCGGATTCCTGTTCTTTCTCGTCGGAGGACAGAATATCCGGAAGATGTTGGGGGGTGGAAAAAACCATCAGGGTATTCCTGAAAACGCACAAGAACTGGAGCAGGTGGTCCATGAGGCCCTGCGACAGTTGAACTGTGATGTGGCATGGTTGGATGAAAACGATGCCAGAGTGGCCCAGTATGATTATCAGAATGGTCATTTCCGGCTGCAAGTAAGCAAAAAATCCCCTTATGTCAGACTGTCTTACTTGTTCTGCCTTTCCACATCGTTTGACCACCTCGACATGGTGAGATTGGCTTGCAATACGTGTAATATCAACTCAGAGAACCAGCGTATCGTCTACAGCATCAATGAGGAGAAAAATGAAGTCGATCTGCATGTCTTATCTGGATTGTTATTGCATCCCGATAATGCCAAGATGGCGCTGGCGCATGCCATGGCGGCCTCGTTCAGTTGGCAGAATGCATTGGGAAACAAGATGTCGGAAATGGAGGAACAGGTCAAAGGAAAACAAGATCTGGAGGCTGATGAGGCTGCTGGAAAAAGAGAGGTATTCCTTCTCCGTCAGCAGGAAATGCGACTCCAGGGAAATGAACTGCGATATAATGATGTACACCATCTCACTCTTTCTCAGTTGCTCGACAAGGCTATGGGGCTTACCGACATCGTCGCTCACCGTCTTGAGGTGATGGGGACTGACAGAAAAGTGATCGAGGATAGTCAGGCGATCATGGACTATGACCTCAATGATTGGATGGCTGCAGGCCACAAAGAGGTAAGTGTGGCCACTTTGCATGCGGAATTGCCCTCCATGCCAGAGGTGGAGCGTATCATTACCCTGACACTGAACCCGGAGGGCGACGACGGACAGAGTGCCTATTTCCGGGTGACGGTTTGCCTGGTCCCCCTGTCGGTCAATCAGCACCACTCTTATCGTATGAATGAGCATGCTCCCATGGCATGTTCACTGCTTATGGCCTACGACCGTACATCACGGCAACAGCAGATCAATGAGAGTAATTACATGTGGAAAGAGGCGGTGCAAAAGATGAAGATGAATCAGAAAGACCAGTTGAGCGAGGAGCAGAAACTCCTGGCGAATTGCACCACCAGTGATTTGGCTTTCTTGTGCTATCATGGTAGGAAAAAGATGCTCGCCGGCAGATATTATGAGGCATTGCTGTTGTTGGAGAATGTTTACCTCATTCTGCAGCCTGATTTCGATACCTTGACAGAGAACCAGCGGGAGGCTTTCTATGAGGTAATCTATGAGATCGGATTCTGCTACTGTGAACTCCATCAGTATATCCGTGCCCAAGCCTATTTGGGCATGTTGGCGCATCTCAACCGCATATCATTCACGATCGAATGGCTCAATAGTATGGTCAACTCGGGTAATTTCCGTTCTCTGTATACCATCACCGATATCAAACAGAGCATAGAGAACAACCTTGCCGCCGCAGAACAGGAGCCCAACGAACATCTCAAGTCCTTCCTCTCCTTCCTCGACAGAAGAAAAGTGTATGTGATGGTCGACAAGGGAAAACTGGAAGAGGCGAAGACTTTGTTGGGAAAAATGCTCAACGATCCTGAGAATGTGGATTTCGCCATCAATGAGTTGGCTTATATTCAAAAACTGGAGAAAGAGAACCATTAGTCTGCCTTATGCTGCTCTATAGTTGGACCACCACTTTCCTGCTGATGACCTACGTCATCGTCATCCTGCCGGCATCTGTCGCTCTGATGCTGGAGAACAGGCAACCGGCGAAGACGTTGGCATGGCTGCTGGTGATGTTGCTGGTTCCATACGTAGGAGTGGGATTGTTCTTTTTCTTCGGGCGCAACCAGCGGAAAGAGAGGTTTATCAGCCTGCATACCCTCGATATGGTCACTCGCCGTTCTATGGCTCACTTCGAGGAACAGCGAAGCCGGCAGTTGCCTTCTAATTATAAGGAACTGATCACACAGTTTACCAAACAGAATGTGGCACTGCCTTACAACGACAATGAGATTGATGTGTATACCTCTGGATATGATTTCTTCCCCGCGTTGCTGGCGGCTATCCAGTCGGCCAAAGACCACATCCATCTGGTGACGTATATCTTCGATGATGACGCCTTGGGGAGACTCGTGGCAGATGCGCTTATCGACAAGGCACGTCAGGGGGTCAAGGTGAAAGTGATCTATGATGATGTGGGGTGCTGGCGTGTGAAAGACCGGCTCTTCGAGAACATGAGCCGCAATGGGGTTGATGTCAGGGCATTCATGCCTGTGCTGTTCCCGGCTTTTACCTCAAAGATCAACTACCGCCTACATCGCAAAATATGCGTGATCGATGGGAACGTGGGCTTTATAGGCGGCATGAACATCGCCATCAGATATGTGAAGGGGTCACGCAAGCAGCCTTGGCGCGACACCCACGTGAGGGTGAGGGGAAAGGCTGTCTATGGTCTGCAGACTGCTTTTCTCGTAGACTGGCATTTCACCACAGATACCATCATTGATGCGCCCAATTATTTCCCCACCGTGGGAGGAAAGGCGGGAGGCAGTTTGGCCCAAGTGGTCATGAGCGACCCCATCTCACAATGGCCCGAACTGGAACAAGGTTATGTGCGTGTGCTCCTTGAGGCAAAAAAATATGTCTATTTAGAGTCTCCTTACTTCCTGCCCACCGAGACCGTGATGTTTGCCCTGCGCACCTGTGCGCTCGCAGGAGTCGACGTGCGCATCATCGTTCCGCGGCACACCGACAGCAAACTGGTGGAATGGGCCAGCAGATCATATTTCGACGAGATGTTGGAGGCTGGTGTGAAGATCTTTCTTTATATGAAGGGCTTCAACCATTCTAAACTGATGGTCTGTGATGACAATATCTGCACTTGCGGGTCGGCAAATATTGATATCCGGAGCTTTGAGAATAATTTTGAGGCGAATATCTTTTTCTACGACGAGGCCACTGTTGCCAAGATCAAACAAGTGGTGGAAAATGATCTCGGTCAGTCAGAACTGCTTGATGTGAAGCGATTCATGCATCGGCCATTCCCCAAACGTCTTTGGGAATCGGTGATTCGGTTGTTGTCGCCCTTACTCTGACTCGGTGGCGCCTGTGTCACCGCTACCGTTGGCGGACGCATCGGTTGTCTCCTCAGCAGGGTGGCCAAACAAACTGAAATTCACGCTCCCATACACCCTTTTCTCGATAAAATGAGGATCGTCTGCGAAATCATGACCTTTGCCGTGCTCGAAAACGAGGATGCCGCCGTCGGCCAACAGATGATGCTCGAAAATCAGTGATGGTATCTCGGGCAATTTCTCCAATGCGTAGGGCGGGTCGGCAAAAATAATGTCAAATTGCTGGTGGCAGGACTTCATAAATCGGAATACATCTGCTCTCACGGTCACAGACTTGTCGGTCGACAACTTAGCCACGCACTGCCGGATGAAAGCGTAGTGGTCGCGGTCGGATTCCACACTCACCACCAGGTCGCATTCTCTTGAGAGAAATTCAAGGGAGATGCTGCCGGTACCGGCAAAGAGGTCGAGGGCTTTCTTCCCTTTCAGATCAATATATCCGTTGAGCACATTAAAAATGTTCTCTTTGGCGAAATCTGTCGTCGGACGGGCCTTGAATGAGCGGGGGATGTCAAACCGGCGTCCTTTGTAGATACCTGTGATGATTCTCATCGGTCGTTATTGTTGAGGGTGATGATCATGTCAAGCGGAAGGGTGCTGTCGCCATCGAGACCCAGGTCCTTGGCCTCGGCGACCGTCACACGTTGCACATAACTCTGCAGGTTGTCGGCGATCCATTTCCGGTGGGGGGTGTGACCAGCGATGACCACCTCATCGCGCTCTGCTTTCATACCCATCTGGCTGAAGGCATAGAGCACGTAGTAGACTGCATCATGCACATGGGCGGCACTGAAAGTGTTGCAAAACAAAAAACGCCCTTTGTCAAAACTCACCAGATCGAGTTTGCCATCGTGAAAATAACCATAGAGTGTCCTGCGGTGACTGGAGCGCTGACGGGCAAGATGCTCCCACATAGGGACGCTTGCAGGAAGAAAAGAATACTGGGTGAAATGGTCGCTGACCACCGTCTCCAGATCTCTCTCGATAGCGAAGACGACCACCGCATGCAACCCTTTCACAACCGTATGCTTCTTGAGATCTCGCTCATGGCCTGAGATGGTGTAGGTGAAACAGGCAGCTGACTGATCGGCGGAAAACTCATCCTCGGGAACGGCCAATGTGGGGGCGTCAACGAGGATGGTGGCTTTTTCACCGCTGCGGAGCAATGGCTGTGTCTTCAATGCCTCACGCAGGTTCGCGGAGACGGAAATGCCTGATTTCATCTCCCAGGTGGCGGTAGCGGGTGGCATGCTTCCCTTCTTGGAGAGAACCGACAGGGTGTCCTGGCCTATTCTGATTACCAGTATGTCACTGGTGGGGGTGGATGGATATGGTGTCTGCATGATATGGCACGTTTGAATTGCAAAATTACAATTTCTTTTCCACAATGGGATGATAATCATCCAAAAAACATTTGTTTTAACCTTTTGTGGCATTACTGCAGTTTTTGTTTGGCAGAACAAAAGTTTTTACCTACTTTTGCGTGGTTACAATGAAAAATGACGAATAATCCAATATAAACATGAAAAAATCGATGTTGATGATGGCCGCCTTGGCCGTAGTGGCGCTCGCCTCATGTGGCGGCGGCAGTCCAAAAGAGGTGAAAACTGAGGCACCCGCAACGGCTGATACCGCTGCAGTGGTCGTGGTGCGCGACACCTTCCCCGCCGACAAGTGGATGGAAGAGAACAAACAGAAAGAGGGGGTCATCGAGAGTGATGGCATCCAGTATAAGGTCATCCAAGAGGGCACTGGCAAGAAACCCAATAAGCGGATGCGTGTGAAGATGAATTTCGAGTTGAGACTGACCAACGGAAAAGTCGTCGAGTCGCACATGGGAAAGGATGTGATGGAATTGCCTGTCTCTAAGGTTATACCAGGGCTGCAGAATGCGCTCCGGCAGATGCCCGAAGGCTCCACATGGGAAATCTACATCCCCTGGCAATTGGGCTATGGGGCTGAGGGATCCAAGAACATCCCACCTCACTCTGCTTTGATCTTCAAGGTGAAACTGATCGAGGTGGTGAAACTGTCTTGAGAGTAGAATGAAGAATGTAAAGCCCAAAAAGCATCTCGGGCAGCATTTCCTTACGGATTTGCAGGTGGCCAAAGCCATCGCCGACACGGTGGACGCCATGCCGGCGTTGCCCGTACTTGAGGTGGGACCGGGTATGGGGGTGCTCACGCAGTTCCTGCTCGAAAAACCGCGTGAACTGCGGGTCGTGGAGATCGACCGCGAGTCGGTGGCTTATCTGCATGAGCATTTTCCTGTTTTGCGCGAACGGGTGATCTCTGGCGATTTCCTGCGTATGGACCTGAACCAATTGTTCGAAGGCCAGCAGTTTGTTCTCACAGGCAATTACCCTTATGACATCTCCACGCAGATTTTCTTCAAGATGCTCGACAACAGACAGCTCATCCCATGCTGCACGGGTATGATCCAGCGTGAGGTGGCTCTGCGGATTGCTTCTCCTCCAGGCAATAAGGCGTATGGCATCCTCAGCGTACTGATACAGGCTTGGTACAATGTGGAATATCTCTTCACTGTCGATGAACAGGTGTTTAATCCGCCTCCTAAGGTGAAGAGTGCAGTCATCAGGATGACCCGCAACGATGTGACAGATCTCGGATGCGATGAGACGCTGTTCAGAAGGGTGGTGAAGACGGTGTTCAACCAACGGCGGAAAATGCTGAGAGTGAGCCTCCGGCAACTCTTCTCCGGTCATGGCGAACCGTCAGAGGCATTCCTCACACACCCGATAATGACCAGAAGACCCGAGCAGTTGACGATCTCCGAATTCGTGGAGCTGACCAATATGGTGGCACATGAAATCAACTTTTTTTAGTATTTTGAACATGATTTTTTGCACGATAGGAAAAATGTTCATAATTTTGTAAAATCAAACACTTTTTGAAAACCTATATCACCAAACATCTATGATAGACGTAAAAGCGACTTTAAACGAGAGTGAGGAAAGAATGGAAATGGCGGCCATGTTCCTGGAGGATGCCTTGGCCAAAATCCGTGCCGGAAGAGCCAACATTGCCATCGTCAGTGGCGTGAAAGTGGAGTCCTATGGCAGTATGGTGCCACTCAATCAGGTGGCCAACGTGTCAACACCCGATCCACGGACCATCGCTATCAGACCTTGGGACAAAAAGATGATCAGGACCATTGAGAAGGCCATCATGGACTCGGATGTCGGTATCACACCCGAAAACAATGGTGAGATCATTCGCCTCAATATTCCACAACCCACCGAGGAGCGCAGACGTGACCTCACCAAGCAGTGCAACAAAATCGCAGAAAAGGCAAAAGTAGAGGTGCGCAACGTGCGTGCTGATATCAAAGACAAGCTCAAGAAGGCCATCAAGGACGGACTGTCGGAGGATAATGAGAAAGACGCTGAACTCGAACTTCAGAAACTCCACGATAAGTTCATCAAGAAAATCGATGAGATCCTTGCTGCCAAGAACAAGGAGATCATGACCGTCTAAGCACGTGAAAGGACTGGTCATCAAAAATACGGGCAGTTGGTATACCGTGCTCACCGACGATGGACAGACGGTGGAGAGCAAGATCAAAGGTAACTTCCGCCTCAAGGGTATCCGTAGCACCAATCCTGTGGCAGTTGGCGACCGTGTGGGCATTGTCACCAACCAAGAGGGTACGGCATTCATCAATGAGATTGATGACCGCCGTAACTATATTGTGAGGAAATCGCCCAACCTCTCCAAACAAAGTCATATCATCGCTGCCAATGTCGACCAGGCGGTGCTCATCGTCTCGGTCAATTATCCTGTCACCTCCACCACCTTTATCGACCGGTTTCTGGCGTCGGCAGAGGCTTACCGCATCCCCGTGGTGCTGGTGTTCAACAAGACCGACCTGCTCGATGATGACGACCTGCGACTGCAACAGATGATGGTGCATCTCTATGAGACCATCGGATATCAGTGTTTGCAGGTCTCTGCTGTCACCGGCACTGGCATCGATGATCTTAGACAAGTTGTCAATGGCAAAATTTCTGTCTTCAGCGGTAACAGCGGAGTGGGGAAGTCGACATTGCTCAACTTGCTGATTCCTGGCGTTAATCTGCGCACTGCAGCCATCTCCGAGGCACATCAGATGGGGATGCACACCACGACCTTCAGCGAGATGCTCCGCATCCCTGGCGGGGGATGGGCTATTGATACGCCGGGAGTGAAGGGCTTCGGGGCTTACGACATGCAACCGGAGGAGATCTGCGGGTATTTCAAGGAGATCTTCCACTTCTCCAAAAATTGTCGTTTCAATAACTGCACCCATACCCATGAACCAGGGTGTGCCGTCCTACAGGCTGTCAACGACCATTATATCGCTGAAAGCCGCTACAATTCTTATGTCAGTATGCTCTCCGACAAAGATGAGGCAAAATACCGCGAGCCTTTCTAAATACCGTTATTCATCCTCTTGACATCGTTTTTCAACCGATTCTTTCTATCCATATCATCTATATGTATTCTTTTCTCCGTTTTCTGTTGGTGGCATCGGTCTGCATGACAGCCGGTCTTGGCCATGCTCAACAGGCTGCCCCCACTGAGGAAGAGGAGGCGGCACCTGTCAAAAAACAACCTGTCGATGACCTGGTTCACCCTACTGTCGGCACGACCAGCCAGTGTGAGGCGATGACCCTGACACTGGTCAACAAACATGTCAACTACAAGGGGCGTCCGCAGGAGTATGCCGATGTGTATGTCTCTTCTCCCAAGTCGGCCAATATACATCCTGATGGTGACAAATATTATGTCAATTCCTTGGAGGGTTGTGCGACTTTGGTCTACGACATGAAGACCCATAAGCGGCTGAAGGTGATTCCTTATAAGTTTGAGGACAAGAAAGATTCCGCTCTGTGGAG
>CADCQC010000337.1 GCA_902803455.1 uncultured Prevotellaceae bacterium | reverse complement strand
TTGGCTTCTTTGATCGTCGTCAGACAAGCGATGTATCGCTTGCGGGCATCCATGATGTCACTCAGATCTTTGTATTCCTTGGTCAGTTTTACAAAACGTTGCTGGTCTGCGATGACGTCGGGGTCTGTGATGAGGGTGGACACTTCCTCAAAACGGGCTTCCAGACCGTCTAGTTTTTGAAGTATGGTGTTGTTCTCCATTTCTTTGTATTTCTTGTATGATATGTATGATGAATAGGCTGTGGCAAGCATGGCGATGCTTAGAAGGACATGACTCCATATGGATAAATCATGGCTCCAGTTGTAGTATACCATGAATAGATTGATTATCAATAGTATAACACTGCCAATACATATGAAAAGGGCGAAGCGTTTCATGAGACTTAATTGCTTTTTAATAGTTAAATACTCCGTATTCTGACTTGATGGTAAGGCTTTTGGGGCCTTCTTCGATGTGACCGACAACCTGGGCATCGATACCGAAAGAACGGGAAATGGAGATGATGGTATCCGACATGGCAGGGGTGACATATATCTCCATGCGGTGTCCCATATTGAATACTTGATACATCTCACGCCAGTCTGTGGAGCTCGCCTGCTGTATAAGACGGAACAAGGGGGGAGTCTTAAACATGTTGTCTTTCACCACATGGCAATTGTCGCCCACAAAGTGAAGTACTTTTGTCTGGGCTCCGCCAGTGCAATGTACCATTCCATGAATCTCTTTACGGTGGCTGTCAAGGATGCGTTTGATGACTGGTGCATAGGTGCGGGTGGGGGAGAGAACCAGTTGGCCAGCGTCTAATCCGACTTCCTCAATGATATCCGTAAGACGCTGTGAACCACTGTATACGAGTTCTGACGGCATGCTCGCATCATAACTCTCTGGATATTTCTCTGACAGGTAATGTGCGAAAACATCATGACGGGCTGAGGTGAGACCATTGCTGCCCATGCCGCCGTTGTAGCGTTGTTCATAGGTGGCCTGACCGGTGGATGACAAACCCACTATCACATCGCCTGGACGAATGTTGGCATTGTCGATGACTTCGTCGCGACGCATGCGGCAGCTCACCGTGGAGTCTACGATGATGGTGCGGACTAGGTCTCCCACATCTGCCGTCTCTCCTCCTGTGGGATAGATGCCTATTCCCATCTCAAGGAGTTCGGAGCGCAATTCATCGGTACCGTTGATGATGGCTGAGATAACTTCTCCTGGGATAAGATGTTTATTCCTTCCTATCGTGCTGGATACGAGTATGTTGTCTGTGGCTCCCACACACAGCAAATCATCGGTGTTCATGACGATGGCATCCTGGGCAATCCCCTTCCACACGCTGAGGTCTCCTGTCTCTTTCCAATACATGTAGGCGAGGGAGGATTTCGTTCCTGCTCCATCGGCATGCATGATATTGCAATAGGCGGGATCACCGCCTAATATATCGGGGATGATTTTGCAGAATGCTTTGGGATAAAGGCCTTTGTCGATATGGCGGATGGCCTGGTGCACATCTTCTTTGGCGGCTGAAACACCGCGAAGCATATAGCGGTTGGTCTTGTTTTCTTCCATAAGGGATAATTGAGATATAGAATGATGACGGATTATCGTTGTTGCCAGAAGTCCCAACTGGCAAAGGCTTGTAAGAGAAGCATTTCCAAACCGTTCACTACCGTAGCTCCACGTTTGGCCCCTTCATGCATAAACATAGTCTCATCGGGATTGTAAATGAGATCGTAAAGCAAATTGTGGCTGTCCATGGCTTCGTAGGGTAAAAGGGGACATTCGTTGGTGTGAGGGAACATGCCACATGGGGTACAGTTCACAATCACATTGTATTCTTTGACGTCGTCTCCAGTCAATTTGTCGTAACGGATAGTACCGGGGCGATCGTAGCGACTCACAAAAACGGTCTCAAGACCAAGGGAACGCAAACCGTAGTTGATGGCCTTGGAGGCACCACCTGTACCCAAAATGAGGGCTTTTTTATGGAATGGCTCCAACATCGGCTCTATGCTCTTCGTAAATCCGATCACATCACTGTTGTATCCTTTTAATTGCACTTGGTTACCCTTGTGAATCACGCTGATCACATTCACTGCGCCGATCGCTCGGGCTTCGGGACTGATATGGTCAAGGTAACTCATCACCTTCTCTTTGTAAGGAATGGTTACATTAAGACCTTTTAAGGTCGGATTGGAGGCAATGATCTCTGACAGTTGAGAGATTTGTGGGATTTCGAAGTTGAGATACTCGGCGTCAATCCCTTCATTGAGAAACTTCTCGTTGAAATACCCGATGGAGAAAGAATGTCCCAATGGGTAACCGATTAATCCATATTTATCCATATCTATCCAGGGTTTGATACTATTTCGTTGCTAAATACATCGTACATATGCCAAATGTCATCCGTTTGAATGTGGTCTCACGGAAACCGGCTTTCTTGAGTATATCCATCATGGCTTCTCCTTGAGGAAAGGCCTCTATCGTGGCAGTCAGATAACGATAGGCGCGCTGGTCTTTGGATATCAGACGACCATAGATGGGGAGCACTGCATGTGAGTAGAGCCAGAAGAGTTGCTTCATGGGAAAGTGCACCGGGCGGGTCAACTCGACAATGCTTAAATGGCCGCCTGGGCGTAACACACGGCACATTTCATGGAGACCGCGGTCAAGGTCGGCAAAGTTGCGAATTCCAAAAGCGGCGGTCACTGCGTCAAAACTCGCATCGCCAAAAGAGAGTGAAAGGCAGTCTTCCTTCGCAAAGCGAATGATCTCGTTGAGGTGTTCCTTTTCTACTTTCTTGCGCCCTATGGCCATCATCCCTTCTGAGATGTCGGCGCCTATCAGGTGCTTGGGATGAAGTATTTTTGCGGTCTGGATGGCAAAGTCACCTGTCCCGGTAGCAATATCAAGGATGGTTGAAGGATGATAAGGTGCAAGCTGTTCGATTGCCTTCTTCCGCCATCGCTTGTCGATGTCAAAGGACATCAGATGGTTGAGCGTGTCATAGCGGGAAGCAATACTGTCAAACATCTCTTCCACCTGACTTCCTTTGGAATTCGTGGAATCGTAGGGCTTGATCTTCTCCTGGTCGTACATCTTGATGGGGACAATGACTTGGTGACTATGTCATATTGTGCGCAGATAGTCTGACACGTTCTTCTCTATTCGCTTGCTTAAATCACCTTCATCATCCGACTTGATGAATGACTCACCGGTGATGTGCTCATAGAGCTCAATATAACGGTCGCTGACACTCTCGGCATATTCATCGGTGATTTCTGGCATCTGCTGGCCGGGCTCATTCATAAATCCATGCTCGATAAGCCATTGACGTACAAACTCCTTGGATAGTTGACGCTGTGGCTCTCCTTTCGCCAACTTCTCCTCATAACCTTCTGCGTAAAAATACCTGCTGCTGTCGGGGGTGTGAATCTCGTCTATCAGGTATACTTGACCGTCGCGCTTGCCAAATTCATATTTCGTGTCTACAAGAATGAGGCCATGGCGGGCGGCGATCTCCTGACCACGGGCAAACAATTTGCGGGTATAGGACTCCATGACGGCATAATCCTCTGCGGAAACCAGACCCTGACGAATGATTTCATCACGAGAAATATTCATATCATGTCCTTCGTCTGCTTTGGTTGTTGGAGTGATGATGGGCTCCGGAAAACGTTGATTTTCTACCATTCCATCAGGTAGCGTTACACCACACAACTCACGGCAACCGTCTTTGTAGGCACGCCATGCCGATCCGGTCAGGATGGAGCGGATGATCATCTCAACACGAAAACCTTCGCATTTCAGACCAACTGTGACCATCGGATCGGGAGTTCCCAACATCCAGTTTGGGCAGATGTCTTTCGTGCTTTCAAGAAATTTGGAGGCTATCTGATTGAGTACCTGACCTTTGAAGGGAATGCCTTTTGGCAATATCACATCAAATGCGGATATGCGGTCTGTGGCTACCATGACCAACAGGTCATCATTGATCGTGTACACATCACGTACTTTGCCATGGTAGACGTTTGTCTGACCGGCAAAATGAAAAGAAGTTTTTGTGAGTGATTTCATATAGTTGTTTGTTGATGATTGTTCTTTTTCGATTCCTGGTCGGCTCGCTCATAAGCGTTCACAATGCGAGTTACAAGTTTGTGACGGACGATATCTTTCTTCTCCATCCGCACAAAACCTATGCCCTCAATGCCTGAGAGAAGGGTCAGGGCCTCGTCTAGACCACAGCGTTGACCACGAGGAAGATCTATTTGAGTCAGGTCTCCAGTGATGATCATTTTCGTGTTCCATCCCATGCGCGTAAGAAACATACGGATCTGGGCTGGGGTCGTGTTTTGGGCCTCGTCAAGAATCACAACGGCATCGCTAAGCGTGCGGCCTCGCATGAATGCCAATGGGGCTATTTGGATAATCCGCTTCTCTATCATGTCTTGAAGTTTCGCTGCAGGAATCATGTCCTCAAGGGCATCATATAAGGGTTGAAGATAGGGGTCTATCTTGTCCTTCATATCGCCAGGAAGAAATCCCAACTTCTCTCCTGCTTCAACAGCCGGACGACTAAGGATGATTTTCTTCGCGACTTTCTCTTTCAATGATTTCACGGCAAGAGCTATGCTCAGATAGGTCTTGCCTGTACCGGCAGGTCCTTCGGCAAAGATCATGTCGCAACGCTCAAACTCATCTATCAACAGTTGTTGGTTGGCACTGCGGCTTTTGATGGCACGGCCAGATATGCTGTACACAAGCACGTCTTTCACACTCTCGGCCTTCGTCTTGCGGCCTTTGACAATGTCAAGAATGTCTTCCTCACTCAACGTGTTGAAATGATCAAGGTGCTTGCGGATAGATTCTATACTCTCCTCAAACTTCTCTGTCTCATCATCGTCACCAAGCACTTTGATGACATTGCCGCGGGCAACAATGCGTAACTTTGGATACAACGACTTGAGAATGTTTAGATGAGAATTGTTGACCCCATAAAAGGATACGGGGTCGATATCTTCCAATACAATATGTCTCTCTATCAAGGTAATGCTGATTTTTTTGCAAATTTACTGATTTTTCCCGAATTATTCTTCCTTTCTCTCAATAAATTAGGCTTGGAAGATGGATTTTAAATGTGCAGTGGATGATTTCTTTACAAATTTGTACGTAATGACTATTCTTATCCTCTTTTTTACGGTCAGCGCATCCTGCGTAAAATCACATAAATAATGATTGGGGCTCCTAATAATGGGGTTACTGCATTAAGAGGAATGAGGCCGTTCTCACCAGGAAGATAACAGATCAGATTACAAAAGAGGGCTACCACACTTCCTGTGAGAATCGTGGCTGGTAACAGATAACGATGATTCTCTGTGCCAAGCAACATACGGGAGATGTGGGGCACTGCAAGACCTATAAAAGATATCGGACCACAAAAAGCTGTGCAGACGGCTGTCAGAAGACCGGTGGTCAATAATAGAATGTTGCGGATGAGGCGGGTGCTGATGCCAAGATTCTCCGCATACTCCTCACCAAGCAGTAACGCATTTAATGGCTTGATGAGCATGATAGATATGAAAATGCCGAATATAGTAGGGCAGGCAAAATAGCTCATATAGCTCATAGATACACCTCCGAAATTTCCCATCCCCCAGACGGCATATGATTTTACTCCTTCTTCTGTGGCGAAGAAATTTAGTAGGGAAATGACGGAGGATGACATGAAGCCTATCATCACACCAATAATAAGCAACATCACACTGCTGCGGACGATTGATGAGAAGAAAAAGATGATGGCGGTTACCGACAACGCTCCTAGAAAGGCTCCCAATAGAATGGCGATAAATCCTGTGGCCTCAATACCGGCAGCAGAAAGTGAACCGCCCATCAGCAGCATCACTAAGGCCACACCTAAACCGGCACCGCCACTGATGCCGAAAATGGATGGATCTGCTAATGGATTATGAAATGCGGTCTGGAGCATCAACCCACTCACGGCAAGTCCACCACCACACAAACAGGCCGTAATGGCTTGAGGAAGACGGGATTCCAGCACGATATACCTCCATGAGTCATGAGTGGTGGGATGACCAAGAAGTATGCTGATGACATCACGATAAGGTATATGGATGGAACCTGTCAGAATGTTCTGGATAAACAACACCAGAATGACAACCAACATCAGCAGACAGTATCTAGTTCCCTTCATCTTACTGGTGTATAATACCTTGGTTGTCCTAATTCCAACTCGGGATGGAGAAGGATGATATATTCACGCAAGAGATAGTCAGGATGAAAAGATACTTCCTCAAAATAAGGCTTTTTTTGTGTGTCTACATACCAGGTGTTGTGCTGCTTAAAGGCTTTCATCTCTCGGTATCCTTGATATTCGGATGCCAGACGATCGTAGGTGAGGTCTCCAGAACCAAAATAATTAAATAACCACAAATCTGATTGCCCTGCTTTGTCCAGCACAGTTTCAAAGGTCATGGCAAGACTGCCACTATGCGGATCGTCACTCCAGGCATATGTGCCATTGGCATCTGATATCAGACGACCTACCGTACTGCATCCACCTGCTACATACCAGGTGTTGCCTGTCAATTTCTCGGTGATGATCGATCGGGGAATTGCTGACTTCTGGGCTTGGGATTTAAGTGCATGATAGGTGGAGTCGACTTTCATAAACAGTGAATCGGCTTCTTCTGACTTTCCTACCAACATACCATAAAAGCGCATCCATTCTGCACGACCCAAAGCGGATTCCTCCATGTAGTCCGCGCATTCTACCAAGGGTATGCTTGTCTTTTCTATCTGCCCATAACCTCCTGAATTCTCAAATGGGGAGATCATCAGCATTTCAGGTTTGATGTCGATGATCTTCTCTATTACTGGATTCATACCATCGCCACAGTCTGCTATCTTTCCTGATATAACACCTTTGTGGATATCCTCTATTAATATGTATTTGAGATCGGCCACTCCTTTTATCTTATCCAGTGCTCCCAACCATTTGAATAGCTGGCAATGGGCGGTCGTAAATACAACTGTGCGATCGATAGGGGTGCGAAGTAAGGTGCCTGTTGGTAAAGAAGAGGGTATGGGTTGGGTCTTGTCAACTAAAACATAACGGTGAAGGGTAGAGCCTTCTTTCCATGGATTGTCTATAGAGACGACCGTACAACTGTCATAGTCGACAATATGTAGGAGTTTGGCATAACGCAAGGAAAGAGTGTCGCCCTCCTCGGCATATTGCTCGCTGACTTTTTGCTTACACGAACTTGATAACCATAGCACACTGAAGGCTATGATTATCAAACGTATAGGTATGGAAGGACACAACCGCATCAAATGTGGTCATTATTTATGGTCTAGTTGCTGAAATACGGAATTGTTGGATTTAAATTCAGGCACTATTTCCTTCATCTTGCCGACAATCTGCATGTCATCATAGGTATCCATGATCTTTAACAAATCGTGGATATCTTTGTTCACTGATTCATAATCGTACTCGCGAACTTTCGCAATACGGATCTTCTCATGGAAACTGGGCATGGTGTTCTCTTCGGTCGACAATAATTCTTCGTAAAGTTTCTCACCAGGACGAAGCCCCGTGTAAGTAATCTCTACATTCTTGGCACCACTCAACCTGATCATATTTTGTGCCAAGTCTGCTATCCTCACTTGCTCACCCATGTCAAAAACAAATATCTCACCGCCTTGACCATGGGTGCCTGCTTCTAATACCAATTTGCAAGCTTCTGGTATCAACATGAAGAAACGGATCACGCGCTTATCTGTCACTGTCACAGGACCACCTGCTCGAATCTGTTTCTCAAATAGAGGAATAACTGAACCATTGGAACCCAAAACATTGCCAAATCGGGTCGTGACAAACTGGGTAATACCTTTTATCCTACCTTCTTTAATAGCTTTGTCAAGACTCTGTACATAAATTTCACAGATACGTTTCGAACAACCCATCACATTGGTGGGATTCACCGCCTTATCTGTTGAAAGCATCACAAATTTCTTAACACCATATTTCACGCTGAGATCAGCGATCACCATGGTTCCGTAAATATTGTTGTGGACACTCTCACTTGGATTGTCCTCCATCATCGGAACGTGTTTGTAAGCGGCGGCATGGAAAACATAATCAGGCTTAAACGAACTGAAAATATATTCCATTCGCGGGGCATCTGCTATAGAACCGACGACAGTGGAGGCTTTGATGTTGGGCCACTGTTTGGCCATCATCAGACGGATATCGTGCTGAGGCGTCTCTGCTGAGTCGATAAGCATCAGCTCGGATGGATGATAGTCGCTGATCTGACGGACGATCTCAGAACCAATTGAACCTGCTGAACCTGTGATCAAAATCTTCTTGTTTGTCAGCATCTTGCCTACATTCACCATGTCAATCTTGATCTCGTCACGTTCCAAAAGATCCTCTAAACTGACCGGCTTCAATTCCATATTGGATATATTGTCGATATCCTTCTCGTTGAATTCTATGTTGGCATTATTCACGACATATATCTTTGCACCTGAATCCATCAATATATTTTGAATCTGCTTATCAGTTCTAAATTGATGCCGCATCCTTGGAGAAATCAACACACGTTCTATATGCTTATCTTTAAGCGTTTGAGGCAGTTCATCGTTGATGATATATACTTTCACACCCATCAGCATCCTGCCGCGATAATCTGAGTCCTTAGTCAGAAAACCTTGTAACGAATAGGCGGGTTCTTTGTAATTGCGGATGCTTTTTGCTAATCCAACACCCCAGTCACCAACACCAAAGATCATCGTACGGATGGAATTCTCAGATTTATAGCTGATGTCAAAAAGACTTTTAACCAAGATGCGCCATGCCCACATGAGAATCGTTGCCATCACGTACATGGCAATGATTTGACGGCCGTTTAAAGATACGATCAAATTGATATGATGGGTTTCTTTTAATCCGACATTTGCCCATCCGATAGGATAATGGAGGATCAGGGCGATGAGACATGACAATGCCATGGCATTTCCCACACGGCGAAGATCAATGAAGGAAGAATACCTCACCACTCCGGTATAGGTGTGGAATAGCCTGAAACCTATCGCACGGATGAATACCATATAAATAAAAATGGTAAAAAGGGCGCTGTCCCAGTGTAAAAGAATCCTTCTGAAATTTGTAAAAAGAAGCATTACAAAAAATCCTGAAGCTATACCTATCAGACAATCTAAGAAAAAGACCGACCAATAGGGAAGTGCCTTCTTAGTGAAATACCAATTAAGCAACTTGTCATATAGCTTATGGAAACCAGAATTGATATACAATGATTTGGCTGACTTCTTAGAACTATTTTGATTGGGGGTATTGGATTGATTATCGCTCATAAATTAAAGGTGGGGTCTATTAATTTTGTCGCGGCAATTTTGATTTTTAGACGAGGGGAAAATGAAAGTTGAAGAGGGTACATAGCGGGCTATGTGACCGATGAAACTTACATTTTGCAACGTATAAAAACAAAAAGCGACCGAAATGTAACGCATAGGTATGGCACTTCATAAAAACAGAATTAATAGAACACACCTAAAAGCAAGATTTCAGAATGGAAATCACTTGTTCTACATCCGAATCTGTCACACACGGTCCTGAAGGAAGACAGAGGCCTTTCCTAAATAAACGCTCACTAGTGCCATCCACATAATGAGGAGCATCACGATACACTGGTTGGGTATGCATAGGGCGCCATAGTGGACGGCTCTCTATACCTGCCTCAGATAAAGCTGACATCGCTTTCTTTACAATGCCGCATGGCTCTATCGTGTCGGGATCGTAATTACTATCATTGGCTTCTGGGGTCTCAAAAGTAATCGTACTTAACCAGTAATTGGGTTCCATATAAGATTCTGGATGGGTGTGGAAACGGATCGCCTCATGGTCTGCAAATGCTGAGCGATACATTTCCGCAATATGCTGGTGATGTCGGATGTGGTCGTCGGCAACTGTCATCTGGCCACGGCCAATACCTGCGCAAACATTGCTCAGACGGTAGTTGAAACCGATCTCTTTGTGCAGATAGTAGGGCTTCTGCTCACG
>CADCQC010000336.1 GCA_902803455.1 uncultured Prevotellaceae bacterium | reverse complement strand
CTCAACACCTTTCAAGGCAAACCCGTAGAGAGTGCTTTCTCACATGGTGGACGCTATCTGTGGGTTCCCTTCTACCGACGTACCTATGACTTCAATGCGCAGGATCCTTCAGCCATCGCTGTCATCGATACCAAGACGGATGAGATCGTGAAACTGATGGAGACGGGACCTTTGCCAAAGATGGTGGCTTGCTCACACGACGGTCGTCATCTGGCCATCACCCATTGGGGCAACAACACCGTGGGAATCGTGAATATCGAGAGCCTGAATCCCGATGAGTGGTTTCATGAGAAACTGCTGGTGGTTGACTATGTGTTGCCGCTCAACTTCAGTATGACGGAGAAGGTGGATCGTGATGCCGACAGCGGCTATTGTCTGCGTGGCACCGTGTTCACGCCCGATGACCGCTATTTGTTGGTGGGATGCATGGGCGGCAATGGCGGTATTGCCGTCATCGACATGCAGACACAGCAATATCTGGGACGTGTGCTGGGAATGATGCCCAACGTGAGACATCTCGTCATCCGCGATGGATACCTTTATCTGAGTGTCAATAATGCGGGGTATGTGCAGCGTACACAGCTCAGCAGGGTGATGGATGCGGCGAAAAGCATCCAGGGAAATGCAAAGACGGCCACGCTGGGCGGATGGGAGAATTGCAAGGTGGGAGCAGGTGCACGCACCATTGAACTGTCACCAAGCGGACATTTTGTGTTTGCTGCCTGCAACCTGGCGAGCAAACTCTATGTCGTGGACACGCGCACGATGACGGTAGTCACCTCCATCGCTGTCGACTCCTATCCGGTGGGGCTGGATATCTCCAACGACGGACGGTTTGTCATCGTTACCTCACAGGGGAGAAAGACGAAAGGTGGAAATGCGGTCAATATCTATCAGGTGGATTATGCTGAACCGGAACCGGTACTGGAAAAAACGGATGGTGCGGCCCTCCTGGAGAAAGACGGCAACGATAAGCTGGTGACGAATGCTACTGACACCACATCACTTGCTTCCGCCAACTCCGATAACGGCATTGCCACCCGACTGGGGTCGGATGGCAATGATCATCTGTTGTATTATGTGATAGGAGGCTGCGCGGCAGCCTTGGTCGCCTGTCTCCTGTTCTTCCGTCGTCGGCGCTGCTGATTTTTCATCGAAGATGCTGCAGGCTGTTCATCGATGGCACTGATGGTTATTCATCGATGGCGCAGCTGACTATTCATTGGTGGCGCAGCTGACTATTCATTGGTGGGCGACAGAATAACCCTGCCAGGAGATTTCAATCACCCGATCTTGATGGTGTAGTCGCTCATGAAGGAGGCGCCCGGCAACAGGTGGTTCATCAGATATTTGCCGGCAAACTCTCCCTGATAGCCTACCAGGTCATGAATACCATACCAAGGTTCGATGCACACGAAGGGCGCGTTCTTGCCGTAAGGGCTCCACAGACCTACTGCCGGAGAATTGAAACCGACTGTCACCACCGGTTGCATCTGTTGGTCAAGCAGACTGATCTCATGCAACTGGCTTTCGTCGATGATCACAGCATCATCTTTGAAACTTTCCTCAGTAAACGACCACAGACCTTCGGCACAGTCCAATGGATGGTGCTTTTTTTGTATGCAGCCACCCACATTGCCGTAGAGGCGGCCGATAGGACCTTGGTTGTCGAAGCGCAGGGTGCCTTTCAGTGGTGCTCCTTCGTCAATGTCCGGAACAAGGAAGGCGGGGTGCCCGCCGATCTGGAAATGGATCTCCTCCTTGTCGCTGTTGTAGACATGCCAGACGACATGGATGACTGGTCCGTCAAGACGGTAGGTCACTGAGAGCGTGAAGTGATAGGGGTATTGCTTTAGTGTCTCTTCGTTGCTCTCCAACACATAAGTCAACTTGTTGTCGGTCTTCTTGATTAGTTTGAACGTTGTGTCGCGGGCAAAACCATGACGCCCCATCGCATATTCCTTTCCCTTCGTGCGGTATTTCCCTTCCCAAAGACCGCAGACGATGGGGAAGAGGATAGGAGAGTGGCGGGGCCAATAACGGTCATCGGCATGCCACAGATATTCACGCCCTTCGGCGTCGCGGATGCTCTGGAGTTCTGCTCCAAGCGCACTGACCTCAATGCTGAGGTACTCATTGGCTATTTTTTCCAT
>CADCQC010000335.1 GCA_902803455.1 uncultured Prevotellaceae bacterium | reverse complement strand
TTGCTGTCCGGAAAATCTTGAACGTATGTCCTTGCAGCGGTTCGGCCACCAGATGCGTCCATAACCTCATACGTTCGAAGGGAAAGATATCGATAAAAATGCCTCTCTCACGAAATACCCGGTCGTATGGACTCTCTTCTTCGAGCACCGAACGGCGGTCGCGCAGTTTGGCAAAGAAATAGAAATAATTCTTGTCGGTGTCATTGGTCTGCAAGGCGATGTGCTCGGGCAATTCTCCTGGCAGCACCTTCATCAGCCGCAGATAATCCTTCCTCAACAGTCCCACATCGAGGTCATCATCCCATGGTATGAAACCATTGTGCCTGATAGCGCCCAAAAGCGTCCCTCCATAAAGGAAATAAGGAATATGGTGTTTTTTGCATATCCTATCCAATTCAGCCACCATTTCCAGCATGACCATCTGCTGCCGTCGCAACAGCGATCCTTCAGGGTTGAATCTGGCTTTCAATTCCTCGGCGTCGAATACAGGTTTCATATGAATAAAAATAAGGATGTTTGACCATGGGTTATGTCATGCAAAGGTATCCAATAAAATGCAAATGACAAGCATTTGATGTCTGTTTTTCATTTTTAGCGGCAGAGAGGTCGTGAAAATAAAAAATATTGTCTACTTTTGCACAAATCTTTTATTCTGTTTTTCAACATGATCATAGGATATACGACAGGTGTATATGACCTTTTTCACATCGGGCACCTCAACCTGATGAAAAATGCGAAAGGCATGTGCGACAAACTGATTGTGGGTGTCACCGTGGATGAGTTGGTGGCATACAAAGGCAAAAAGGCCATGATACCGTTTGAGGACCGCATTGAGATCGTACGGAGTATCAAGTATGTGGATGCCGCCGTACCTCAATACGACATGAACAAATTAGAGGCCTGCAAGAAACTTGGTGCGCAATTTCTTTTTGTGGGAGACGACTGGTATGGCACAGAGAAATGGAAAGCCTACGAAAAAGAATTTGAGTCGGAAGGCATCAAGATCATCTACTTCCCCTACACCAAGGGCATCTCATCTACCCAGATCACCAAGGCGCTCGAAGCCGTAAGAGGTCATAATCTGGAGGATGTGAAATAACGCTTATCTTATCATCAAATCATCTTTTCATTCTTTCGCCATGATCGACAGAGATTTTTGTTTAAGTTCTTACATCGCTTTCCGCTACATCTGGAAAGACGGAATGGATTTTTGTGAAGGATTCCAGCACCATAACTTCCAACCTGTGGCTGATGACGAGCGGATTCCCGTGCACACATCGGAAGATATCGACGCTGAGATCCAACAGCAGTTTGATAACTTGTATAAGAAGTATTCCAACATCGGCATCCTGCTCTCAGGCGGCATGGACAGCGCCAACCTGGCCTCCTATCTGCGTCCCGGCAGCCATGCCTACACGTTTCATTCCACTTCGGGCGAGTTTGACGCCGATGTGGAGCGGGCCAAGAAATATTGTGAGAAATGGCAGTTGCACCACCATCTGATTGACATCACGATGGCCGACTATGAAGCCTACACCCCCATTGTGATGCGTTATAAGTTTGCGCCAGTCCACTCCATCGAGCCACAGATCTATAAAGCCGCCCTCCAAGCCAAGAAAGACGGTGTGCAACTGATGATTGTCGGTGAGAGTGCGGATCTGATTTTCGGCGGTATGGACAAACTGATCTCTCCACAATGGACATTTGATGGATTTGCCCGTCGCTACACCTTCCTGTCGCCCGAACTGGTGCTCACCCATCCCGTCAGTCAGGATGAGTTGTTTGAGAAATACCGTACAGGAGAGACGACGATCGACTATATGACCTTCATGGACGAGGTGTTCGCCATTGAGAGCAGCGGTTCCTATCTCAATGCGTTTGGCGCAGCATGGTTGCCCTATTACGATCCCTACGCCCGACTGGTGATGGCCGATCCGCTCGATATGGAACGGGTGCGCAATGGTGAACCGAAATATCTGGTGCGCGGGTTGTATGCCATGAAGTATCCCGAACTGGAGATACCCTTCAAGATTCCCATGCCCCGCCCGGTGGATGAAGTCTTTAAAAACTGGTCTGGCCCCGTCCGTCCGGAGTTCCGCCGTGACATCCCCATGCATGAGTTGACAGGCAACCAGAAATGGCAACTGTGGTGCGCAGAGAAGTTCCTCGACAGTCTGCCATCCTCAGAGACTATCTGATAAACAGCAATTCGCGTTATTTCGGCAAGGTCCAGCACTCATCACTCACGATGAGTTCCAGTTTGTCAATCTGCTTGCGTATCTGCACCATGATGGGTTCCACTGTATCGTGATAGGCAATCGCCTTCTCACGCACATTCTCTATTTTGTTGGCTACCTTCCGTGCATCGACGAGTTCCTCCACACCCGTCTCGATGACTTGTGTGCGCTCGGCAATCTCCTTGATGATACCCTTGTTGCGGGCCGTCAGCTGATCTGCCTCCTCACGGGTAAAGATCTCATACATGTTGAGCACGTTTTTCGCCAATTGGCTCTGATATTGTGTAGCGATAGGGATAATGTGGTTCATGGACAAGTCGCCCATCACCCGTGCCTCAATCTGGATCTTTTTCGTATAGGTTTCCCATTTCACTTCGTTACGGGCAGCCAGTTCCTTGGCGTTCATCACATTGAGACTCTCAAACATGCGTATGGTCTCCGGACGCAGATAGTGGTCGAAGATCAGCGGGCAACTCGTCTCCACGTCCAGTCCACGCCGCGCTGCTTCTACTACCCATTCATCACTATAACCGTTGCCGTCGAAATGGATGGGCCGGCAGGTGCGGATATCATCCCTCACGACATCGATGATGGCTCTTGTCTTGTCCTCACCACGGGTGATCAGTTCATCCACGCGCCGCTTAAAGTCGGTCAGCGCCTCTGCCACAGCAGCATTGAGGGCGATCATCGCCGAAGCACAATTGGCCTCACTACCCACAGCCCTGAACTCAAAACGGTTGCCGGTGAAAGCAAACGGACTGGTGCGGTTGCGGTCGGTATTATCAATAAACAGTTCCGGGATCTCGGGAATATCAAGTTTCATCCCTTGTTTTCCATCCATGGCAAAGAGGTCATCTTTATCGGCTTTCTCTATATGTGCCAACAGTTCGCTCAACTGTTTTCCAAGAAAACTGGAAATGATGGCAGGCGGTGCCTCATTGGCACCCAACCGATGGGCATTGGTAGCACTCATGATGGAAGCCTTCAGCAGTCCGTTATGCCGATACACGGCCATCAGAGTCTCCACGATAAACACCACGAAGCGCAAGTTGTCCTCGGGTGTCTTCCCCGGACCATGAAGGAGGATCCCGGTATCGGTGGCCAACGACCAGTTGTTGTGCTTGCCTGAACCGTTGATGCCGGCGAATGGCTTCTCATGAAACAGCACGCGGAATCCATGCTTGCGCGCCACCCGCTTCATCAGCGACATCAGCAACATATTGTGGTCGACAGCCAGGTTGGTCTCCTCAAAGATCGGCGCCAACTCAAACTGATTGGGAGCGACCTCGTTGTGGCGGGTCTTGCAGGGGATAGACAGTTCGAGCGCCTGGATCTCCAGATCCTTCATGAAAGCCTGCACACGGTCAGGAATGGTACCGAAATAATGGTCATCCATCTGCTGGTTTTTTGCCGAATCATGCCCCATCAGGGTACGTCCGGTGAGCATCAGGTCTGGACGTGCAGAATAAAGGCTGTCGTCGACGAGGAAATACTCCTGTTCCCATCCCAGATTGGAATGTACCTTTTTGACTTCAGGATAGAAATAATGGCAGACATCTGTAGCGGCCTTGTTGACAGCCCTCAGCGCACGAAGCAGGGGCGCCTTATAATCAAGTGCTTCACCTGTGTAAGAGATAAAGACGGTGGGGATACACAAGGTATCGTCGATGATAAACACTGGAGATGTCGGATCCCATGCAGAATAGCCCCGGGCCTCAAACGTGTTGCGGATGCCGCCCGATGGGAACGACGAGGCATCCGGCTCCTGCTGCACCAGCAGTTTGCCACTGAACTCCTCGATCAGTCCTCCCTTGCCATCGTGCTCAATAAACGCATCGTGCTTCTCTGCAGTCCCCTCCGTCAGCGGTTGAAACCAGTGCGTATAATGGGTCACGCCATATTCCTCCGACCATTGCCGGATACCCTTAGCCACCGCATCAGCGATCGACCGGTCAAGACGCGCACCGTTATCGATGACATCAATCATCTTGTCATATACCTCCCGTGAGAGGTATTTGTACATTTTATCACGCGTGAAGACATACTTCCCAAAAAATTCCGACGGACGTTCTTTGGGTGATTTCACTTCGAGTGGTTTTTTCTTGAAGGCCTCTTCTACAACCTGAAATCTTAAATTTGCCATTGACTTGTCTTTATGGATACCTATTTGATGATTCCTGAGAAAGGATGGTGCAAAGTTACGCATTTTTCTTGATTGGCTCAGATAAAATTCGTATTTTTGGGCCAACAAATGTGAGGCCCTATGAGAATGATCACCATCCTGGCCATGATGATGGCCCTATCACTCACGGCATTTGCCGACAAGCATATGCCAGGCACAGACTATGACATCCGTGATTATGGTGCCGTGTCCGACACCTCCCAGTTAAGTACCGAAGCCATCCAACGAGCCATCGATGACTGCGCCAAGAATGGTGGCGGCCGGGTGGTCATCCCTGCCGGTCACTACAAGACCGGCACCATCCAACTGCGCTCCAACATCCACCTGCATCTGGAGATGGGTGCCACGCTCTATGGCAGTACGTCATTGAATGACTATCGGCCTATGAAGCCTTCCTACATCTCATTGCGCACGCAGAAAGAGACGGTGCAACTGATCTATGCCGACCAAGCAAGCAATGTGGTCATCGACGGGTTCGGCACCATCGATGGTCAGGGAAGAGCATTCCCCAAACTGTCGTGGAATGATGAAGGCATCACCAGACCTCATCTGCTCCGCTTCATCCAGTGCTGCGACATCACCGTGAAAGACATCACCCTGCGCAACTCTGGCTGTTGGATGCAGCATTATCTGGCTTGCACACGCCTTCGCATCGACGGCATCAAGGTGCACAACCGCAACAACTACAACAATGACGCCCTCGACCTCGACGGATGCCACGATGTGGTGGTCAGCGGCATGATCTCCGACAGTGACGACGACGGCATCACCCTCAAGAGCACCTCTCCACGGTTGTGTGAGAACATCACCATCACCGGATGCGTGGTGTCGAGCCACTGCAATGCTGTGAAACTGGGCACCGAGACCAATGGCGGTTTCCGCAACATCCATATCTCCAACATTGTGGTGAAACCCAGTGCCGACCAGGAGGAGAAATTCTTCGGACAATGGATCGGCTCATCGGCCATCTCTCTTGAGATTGTAGATGGAGGAACGTTGGAGAACGTCTCCATCAGCGACTTCAACGTAGAAGGCACCGAGGCGCCCATCTTCGTCAGGTTGGGCAACAGAGGCCGTGGTTACCAGGATGGGCAGGTCATCGACCATGTGGGCGACATCCACGGCGTGACCATCAGCCGCATCATGGTGCGTAATGCTGGCAAGATGGGATGTTCCATCACCGGACTCCCCCATCATCCAGTCAGAGACATCTGGCTCAGCGACATCACTCTCCACCACAAAGGTGGGGTGAAGGCAGAAGAACTGTCTGCCATCGAACTGACGGCCACCGATGAGAAAGAAAAAGAATATCCTGAGGCCACCATGTGGGGTAATCTGCCTGCCAAAGGTTTCTTCATCCGCCATGCACGCAACGTGGTATTCGACCGTGTGCGCATCATGACCGACGAGCCCGATGCCCGTCCTGATTTCGTACGTATCGACGCTGAGTAACCACTGCTATCAACCGCTATCCGCCATGATAACCAATCCCTATCAATACATCAAAGTCATCGCTTTCGACGCCGACGACACGCTATGGGACTGTCAGTCGCACTTTGAAGCCGTGGAAAAGGAATATTGTGACCTGCTCGCCGATTATGGCACCAGCGAGGAAATCTCTGCAGCACTGTTTCAGACAGAGACACGCAACATGCCCGAACTGGGTTATGGCAGCAAAGCTTTCACCCTCTCATTGATCGAGAATGCGGTGAAGGTCAGCCAAGGTCACATCACCGCTGACACATTGCTTCACATCGAGATGTTGGGACGCCGTCTGCTCAACATCCCTGCCACGCCACTGCCAGGTGTCGAAGAGGCATTGAAAGCCATCCGCTCGACCGGACATCAGAAAATGGTGGTCTTTACCAAAGGTGAGATCCTTGACCAGGAAAACAAACTGCTCCGGTCAGGCTTATGGTCTTATTTCGACCGTGTGGAGGTGGTCGCAGACAAGACTCCTCGCCAATACCGCGAATTATGCGCCACTTTCGGCATCGGAATCGATGAACTGCTGATGGTTGGCAACAGTTTTAAATCCGACATTGAACCGGTGTTGCGCCTGGGTGGTTTTGCCGTACATGTACCCTTCCGCTTGACCTGGGCGCATGAAGTCGTGGAAGAATTTGACCATCACCGATTAGCAAGAATCAGCCACATCAGTCAGTTGCCCCAGTTGCTTCAGGGTAAATGACAGTCTCCGAGATTCAAGCGAATTCTTACTTTTGATTTTCCAAAGTCCAGAATCAGCAGGACTGAGTTTTTGATTCATATTTTCTGACCTCATCTCACCACATACTTCTTGCCATTGCGGATGTAGATACCCTTTTGGGGAGGCGACACAAGCTGGCGGCAAATGATGCAAAATGTGACGCTTAGCATGGCTGAAAAACACCTATAATTTGCTCACCTCTTCAGTTTTTTATCTATATTTGCTCAAAGAGCGAATATAGGATACACCTCAGCAGAAAAAATGAATCAATTCTTTTTGTTCTGCATTCGGTTTTCACTATATTTGCAGACCGACAGCATAGATGGATCTGAATATTACTTCCATGAATCAGCGGAAGGAAAGACGGATACCAGCACTAAAAGGAAAGCAAGTGACAAAAATAGGAATATCTACCTCCACCGATGAACGCTATATGCGCCGATGCCTTCAACTGGCGTCGTGCGGTCTGATCACCACACGTCCCAACCCGATGGTGGGTGCCGTCATCGTGGCCCGTGACCGTATTATCGGTGAGGGTTACCATATCCGTTGTGGTGAAGGACATGCGGAAGTCAATGCCTTTGCTTCTGTCTCTCCTGCTGATGAACATCTGTTGCCAGAGGCAACCATCTATGTGAGTCTGGAGCCCTGTGCACACTACGGCAAGACCCCACCCTGTGCCGACCTCATCGTAGCCAAAGGTGTCCGACGTGTGGTGGTGGGATGTGTCGATCCCTTCGCTCAGGTACAGGGCCGCGGCATCCAACGAATCCGTGAGGCTGGCATCGAAGTGACTGTAGGGATACTCGAGGAAGAGTGCCAGTGGCTCAACCGCCGTTTTTTCACTTTTCACCAACATCACCGTCCCTATATCATCCTGAAATGGGCAGAGACTGCAGATGGTTTTCTCGATGACCACGGACAGGCCATGGCCATCTCATCTCCTTTCACCCAGATGCTGGTGCACCGTCTGCGCACGGAGTGTGATGCCATCCTTGTGGGACATGTCACAGAGGAGCGTGAGCATCCCCGTCTCAATGTCCGTCATTGGAGTGGACCTGATCCTGTCAAGATGGTATTATCTCACGACAACGGCATCCAACAAATCATAACCACCTGTGTTGACCACGGATGGCAATCCTTGCTTGTGGAAGGAGGGAGAAGGACCTTGTTGTCGATGATGGAAGGTGGCTGGTGGGATGAGATCCGACGCGAGCGAGGCACGGCAGTATCTGGCGGTGGAACACCTGCCCCCGCCCTGCCTGACACAGCCATCCTTCGTTCCAAAGATGACTACGATGGTCATGTGATAGAATGGTGGTACAGAAAAGTCTCGTCTTAGACGGTTATTTCTTCCGTCCAAAATCTGCCGGCACTTCCCCCCACTTCGATGTTTCCCACTTTAATATCGGCGTCGTGATGGGATGCTGTCGCAGCCAGTTTTCCGCTCTCTGGATGATCTGATATAATTTCTCTGTCTGCGGTGTACGTTCAAGGGTCGTCTTGCACTTCTTCTTCGTCACCCAGAGGATGGCATTGTAACTGTCGGAATAGATGGTCTTTCTGATACCTTGTTGCTCCATGAGTGCCAACGCATGGACGATGGCCAGAAACTCACCGATATTGTTGGTACCAAACACTGGTCCGAAGTGGAAGACCTGTGCACCCGTGGCCAAATCAATACCCTGATATTCCATCTGTCCGGGGTTGCCCGAGCATGCGGCATCGACAGCCCATGCGTCGGCCGTCACCTCCATGGGAAGCGGAAGCACCGTGTCATGGCGGTATGAGGGAGGGTTCTGCAAATCATCCATGCCTTACATCCTCTCTGGCACCTCAATACCCAGAAGGCGCATACCATTGCGGATCACTTTTGCCACATTGGAGGCCAGCACAAGTCTCACTTTTTTCTCCTCCAAAGTGTCGGCATTGAGGATGCTGAAATCATGATAGAACTGATTGAACTGTTTGGTCAGTTCATAGCAGTAATTGGCAATGCCGCTAGGCGAATAGTCTTTGCCTGCCTGTTCCACGGCAGCGCCGTATTCATTGAGTTGCTGAATAAGGTCTATCTCTTTCTGATTGACGGGCATGTCGCTCTCCAACTGATCAGGAATCACGATACCTTCGGCCTCAGCCTTGCGGAGAATGCTGCGGATGCGCGCATGCGTATATTGGATAAACGGACCTGTGTTGCCATTGAAGTCGATGCTCTCCTCTGGATTGAAGAGCATGTTTTTACGGGCATCTACCTTGAGGATGAAATATTTGAGGGCGCCCATTCCCACGATACGTGCGATATCGTTTTTCTCCTCCTCGCTGATCCCCTCGAGTTTGTTGACCTTATCCTCACTCATCTGTCGTGCGTCGGCCACCATGGTGGCGATCAGATCATCGGCATCCACCACCGTACCTTCACGGCTCTTCATCTTGCCATTGGGCAATTCCACCATACCATAGGAGAAATGCACCAGTTCCTTTCCCCATTTGAAACCGAGGCGGTCGAGCAAGATGGAAAGCACCTGGAAGTGGTAGTTTTGCTCATTTCCCACGACATAGATCATTTTATCGATGGGATAGTCACGGAAGCGCATGTCGGCCGTTCCGATATCCTGGGTCATATAGACCGATGTCCCGTCAGAGCGCAGGAGCAGTTTCTGGTCGAGACCGTCATTGGTGAGGTCAGCCCACACGCTGTTGTCCTCCTTGCGGAAGAAAAGGCCTTTGGCGAGTCCCTCTTCCACTTTGGCTTTACCGACGAGATAGGTGTCCGACTCATAATAGATCTTGTCGAAAGCAACGCCCAGTGCACGATAAGTCTCATCGAAACCGGCATACACCCAGGCGTTCATCTTCTCCCAAAGTGCTCGCACCTCTGGGTCACCCTGTTCCCATTTGACCAGCATCTCATGTGCCTCGCGGATGAGCGGCGCCTCCTCCTTGGCCCGTTTCTCAGCCGTCTCCTCATCGATGCCCTCAGCCATCAGTTGTTCTTTGAGCGCCTTCACCTCCTCGCGATAGTGCTTGTCGAAGGCCACATAATAGTCACCGATGAGATGGTCGCCTTTCTTTCCACTGGTCTCGGGTGTCTCCCCGTTACCCCATTTCTGCCATGCCAGCATCGACTTACAGATATGGATGCCCCGGTCGTTGACGATATTGGTCTTCACCACCTTGTTGCCGTTGGCAGCCATGATTTGTGCTAATGACCATCCGAGCAGGTTATTGCGCACGTGCCCCAGGTGTAAGGGTTTGTTGGTGTTGGGTGAGGAGTATTCGATCATCACCAGCGGCGACTGGTCATCAGTCTGCCGCTCTCCGAAGAACGGTTGTGCATGTATCGTATTGAGCAGGTTGATCCAGGCTGTATTGGCCACGTTGAGGTTGAGGAAGCCTTTCACCACGTTGTAACTGGCCACGCTGTCGGTATGCGCCACGAGGTAGTCGCCTATCTCACGTGCCGTATCCTCTGGCTTTTTCCTCGATATTTTAAGGAAAGGAAATACCACGAGTGTGAGGTTACCCTCAAACTCGCTTCTTGTCTTTTGCAACTGTATCATCTTCTGCGGCACTTCCTGTCCGTAAAGTTCTTTTATGGCCTCGGCGACCGCCTGGGCTATTCCTGTCTCAATATTCATATCATTACTGCTTTTACTTTTTTTTCTAAATCAGGCTGCAAAGTTAGTGTAAAAATCTGATTAAGTGGTTAAAAAGCCACGATAATTTGCTATTTCAGAAAAGACAACAGGTCGATGAAGGATTTGAGTACAGAATGGTGCTCGCTGTCGTATTCTTCATGATACTCTTTCAATATGCGGCGCAAAGCACTCACGGAATGAGTCCTTCCATACACGCTATAGGCACGGTCCTCATAATCATCCAGACGGTCTGCCACGCGCTGGTGTTGCTCATCATATTCCTCCTCATCCATATACATGCAGTCTTTCATGTGATGGACCCAAAACTCCAGTTTTTTGAAGTGAGCCATCTCCAACCACACGGGAACGGAATCCAATTGTTGACGCAGTTTGACATTATTTCGCAGGAAAGCATCCTTCTGAAAACGTTTCCCTTTCTCGATGCGGCTGCTCATCCAGTCGAAGTTATCAAACTCCATCTCCCGGCATATCCTGACCAGTTTCTGTGCCGAGTCATGCCGGGCGACAATCTGGATGATGTCGTCCAGGCGCTGGCTCATGTCACGGTCGCTGTCAGCAATGCTCGTACCGTCCGCCTTCGTCACCTTGCGCATGAGGGCGATGTCACGTTTCATCTGCTTCAGTTCCTCCGCATACCAAGTAGGTGCCTTGAAGCACCGCATGCACCAGTCAGAATAAGCAGGTGTATAACGCTCCATCATCTGCTCCTTGAGGACATCACTCTGTTCCGCCGACAACAAGTGGTTATCATCGAGAAAACCGATGAGGTGCCGGGCCCTGAAGAACCGGCGGTTGAGCGCATCGCTACCGACCGTCGGTCCGATGGCCTTCACGAGTGTCCTCGCATAATCCTCATGCGGATTGTCGATTTTGACCGTTCTTGGCGGATCAAGTCTTGTCTTGGCAAAACTGACGAGCAAGACCGTCACCAATCCGATGGCTGCGGCGAGAAGGAAGATTTTGAAAAACGTTCTCATGGTGCTTTTTCATCGATGGCTTTCTTCGCCTCCTCCAGTTTTTTCAAGAAGATATCAATGGTAATCGTACCATCAGGACTAAAGAACTTGGTTCCACCCTCATCGACATTCTTGGTGATATTTTTGAGTTGGTCCAAATATTCCTTCTTCTCATTGATCGCATTGAGCGCACTGTCGAGTATAGCCCACTGCCTGCTGCCAGAGAGATCGCGATCTTCCACGATCCGCTCCACGGCCACGAAGTTGTAGGTGTTGAGAGCGGAATAAAGTCCATTGAGCCGGCCATCAAACACAGAGTCCATCTCCTCCATCTTCCATTTTGGAATACTGTCAAAATAGGCGGCCATCTGCACATTCAAGAGAGAGTCGGCACGCATCTGCTCCAGCTGTTCTTTCCTTTCCGCTTCCTCCTTCATTTGTCGGTTGACCATTTTCACACCATACGACTTGCCCGTCAGCCATCCGCCGGCCAGACCGATCAGGAGACCAATCCCCAATCCTACGAGCAAACGGTAAAGCGGCCATTTCGACCGTGGTCTTCTGACCACCACCTCCTGGTCTTCATCGGCATCGTCTTTTTTGCCCTTTTTCCTCCATTTGCTTCTCAGTTTCACGACCATGTCTTTCCGGTCCACCACGTCATATTCCGGCAGTGGCGACTGTTCGATCTTGTCAAATGTCCGTTTGAGCACAAATTTGATCTGCTGCCCGATTTTATAGGTGACGTCCACCCGTTCACGCGAGAGCGGAATCATCAGCGGTGATTGCGGATTGTATTTTGTCAGGTCATCTATTTTGCGGAAAGTGTCAAACCCCGGACGGGTGTATTCCAAGTGCACCCTATGTGCCTTATCCTCCTCAATGATCAGAAAACCATGCTTCAAGTCACACTCTGTGGCTTCCTGGATACGAAGGACACCATCCAACAGGTTGAGGGGTTGTCTGTCCTCATCCATCACCATCAAACTATCGAGGCTGATGCGCCGCATCCAACAGACCCCGGAAGGCGGTACGACCTCCGTCTCACGTCTTTTCACCTCAAAAAAGAAATCATGATCCACACATCCTTCCCGGTGAAGTTGCAGTTTCATGCGGCTGCCCAGATAGCTGAGTACTGGTTGGGTGAAGGGTGCACCGTTCAGCATTAGTTGACAACCGGCAGGCATCCCCATTCCCAAAGGCGGACTGACGATGGCTGGCTGTTTGACTGGGTGGTTGGAGAGGTTGTCCATCGCCTCGCTACGAATCAGCGACGTCTCTTTCTCATGTAGCAGATAGACACCTTCGTAAGCCGCATACTCCATCTGCAAGACCGTGTCACCCAACAGGTCGGCAAGCGTTTTTGCTTTCTGGCCATTCCCATAACACCGATAGGCATAACGCTTGCTGGCATCAGGCAACGACCATCCGAAGTCATTGACCTTATACTCTTTTTCAAATAATGGTCTAAGCGTCATGGGGTCACCATTCTCACTCATCAGTCTGGCCACGCTTTCTATCACTCCAGGCAGGTCTCCTGCCGCCGACATGGCCACCTCCTTGGGGACTGCCACAATCAAGGCTCTATAGTCACCTCTTCTCCCCGACAGCGTCTTGATGAGATACACCATACACCCCATCGGATGTAGAGACAGCATCCGGACGACCTCCTTGTCCGACGTGATCTGGAGGGTGCTCTCCACCCTCACGTCCGTGATTTTCCGTCTCATCGCACCATCATTGAAGATGGCCTCATGGTCCTCACCCTCTTTTACGGTTTGAGAATATAAACTCAGTCTCATGGTTGTTGTTATTTCGTTTCAATTATTGTTATCAGAATTACGGACAGTGGCTGATGGTCAGCATCTCATCGCCACCACTTCTTTTTTGCCTTCGGCGGATTGATAATCATGTCTATCACCCATTTGGCTGGTTCGATGTTCATCTTGCAGTATTGTTGGAAACACACCTCGCCGATGCCGAAAGGAATGGGTTCTGGACTTTTCCCTCCGCAGATGCCCAGGTCTTGGCAGTAATTTCTCAAAAGGTTCAAGAAATTGGGATATCTCCGGTTGAGATAATTGATCAGATAGGTGTCGCGGCTCATTCCTGCCGGCACGTTGGCATCCATCAGGTCGGTCTTGGTGACGAGGATGAACAGTCCGTCATTGGCATTTCTCAGCACCCCGTGCTGTTCCAGATAGCGCAGTCCATGTTCCAGATAAAAGTCTTGGTAGATACCCTTATACTGTTTCACCTCCTCACTATATTCGATGATGAAGAAATGATATTTGGGATTGGAAGACTGCTGATTGACGAGGATTTTCTCAAATTCCGCCAATGCCCGCTCATGGTTATCCGTCAACTGATGCATCTGTCCCGTTTCCTTCCACAGCATGGCACAGAAAAGCTCCCCGGCCATATCGATGAGCGTGACTGGGTATTTATGGCGCTCCCAGTCCTCTATGATGGTGCTGATAGCGAAATTGGCATCCACCAACGTACGTCCTGGCAGGATGCAATACTCTTGTGTGAGGTCAAAGATTTGAGAGAGAAGGATCTGGTACAGGAGTCCTTGGCAGGGCAGCACTTTGGTACTTTTGACGATGGTGGCACTTCTCGCTGCCGCAAGGATAGAACCGAGCGCACAGGTCTTCCCCGATTGAGGTATTCCCCAAAAATACACCTCCGTCGTACCGTTGCCGATACGATCAATACTACCTACATCAGGCAACACGTTGATGGGTTTGCTCCCCAGCATGTCGATGAAACGAGGATCTATGCCAATATCCACCAGCTCCTGACGGGAGAAGACATTTCCTCTGACACAATCATCCATGGTCTCAGCATTCAACAGACTATGGTTGGCTGCCAAGGCATTCAACAGGTCCTCACGCATGAATTCTTTACCGATATTGTCCACAATATACTCATACGGTCGTGAAGCCTTCAACAGATTGTCAAAATCAAGTTTCATTATGGTTATTCTTTTTGAGGTTGACGGATTATTTTTCAAATATTCTCTCCAGTTCCCCGGCCGTTCCCTTTCGGAATCCTTTCGACCGGTGCAACAATACTTTTACCAAATCATGAGCCCTTTCGGTGCTCAACTTGCAGAAATTACGGAAGCACACCTCACCGATGTCAAACGGGATGGGTGCGGGCACCTTTCCACCACATAACTCATTATCATGGCAACAATTATCCAGCAACTGGATGAAATTGGGGTAATATGTGTTGATATAGCGGTCGAGATGCTGTTCGAAGGTCTCTCCTTCTTGAAGATATTGCCCCACCTGGTCGGTCTTGGTGATCATGAGGTAGATGCCCTGAGTAGCGTCTTTCAGCACCCCGGTCGATTCCAGATACCTCAGTCCATGCTCCATGTAATGGTCCTGAGAGATCCCCTTATACACCCTGTTTTCCGCTCCATACTCAATGACGAAGACATGGATTTTCTGGTGCTCTGACTGTTTGTTGATGAATATCTTCTCAAATTCTGCTTTTGCCTTCCGATGACGGTCGGTGATGAGATGGTCCATCTGTGCCTGTTCCCATAAGATCGCACAAAACAGTTCTCCCGCCATGTCAACCAAGGTGACCGGATGCGCTTTCCCCTGACGGTCGTCGAGGGTGAGATGGATGGCGAAATTAGCGTCCACAACCGTCCGTCCCGGGAGGATCACCATATCACCATTTTGTCTGAAGATCCGTCTCAGCGTCGTATAATAGTCATGGCCTTGGCTGTTCTCGTCGATCTGGCAGTTTTTGGCTACGCGGTTCTCGTCGAGGGCGCAGAAGAGCGTACCCAGCGCACAGGTCTTCCCTGATGACGGGATACCCCAGAAAAACACCTCTGTGGTATCGGCCACCATCTCCTGAATGTTGCCAGCCTCTGGCAACACGTCTTTGGGACGTGTGCCTATCATCCGCAAAAATTCCTCCCCTATGCCACCATCCACTTGCAGTTGACTGTCCGTGAGGAGTCCCCTGCTGATACATTGTCCGATCGTGTCGGCGTCCAATAGGTTGTGATCCTCGTTGATGAGACTTAACAATGCGGCCTGGGTGATCTGCTGTTCTCTCAACTGTTGTTCAATCACCGTGATGGGGTCCTTCACCGCCATACTATCCTCGAGTTGTTTGCGGAACCGCTGTGCTGCCGTGGAAACAGGATGAGCCATATTGGTATGGTCCGTATGCCGGCCAAGGTGGAGCGGGATCGTTCTGACCGACTCCAGGTCATAACTGGCATCGGGCGTGCGGTGCCACAGCTGCCTCATCCAGGCAGGCCAAAACCGTGCCCATGACTTGGAATGCCGGGTTTGCAACCAATAGGGGAAGAAGAGGAGCGACAGACAAACCGCCAGCAACAGCAGCGACAAAGGTGTAGGAAATTGTTGCTGCGCACACAACGTCTCCACATGCGAGAGCCGTCTGACCGCCTCCTGCAGGTTTACGTTGTCAAGGGCGGTCGTGTCGGTGACTGCGGGTTCATTGGCGAGACGTCCCTCCATCATCTGCAGGAGTTGTTGTTGCCATTCATCCACCGCCTTCCGGATCTCCTTGGAATTACCCAGCAGGAAGACATTCCATGTGGTGGCTCCCACAGCAGAGCGCTCAGCCCATTCCACGGCCTCTTTCCGCAATGTCGTGTAGGCGGGCGGCAACAGTTGTCTTCTTAAGGTCGTCACCATATCGTTACGCATAAGCGTATCGGCACCCGATGGTTTTCCTTCGGCATGTCGTGTGAACCCCGCATTTGCATAAGCCTTCTGTTTTTTCTTTGAGTTGGCCAATATCTGGTTAAGGTGTTTCCGGTAATTTTCTATCCGTTTGTCAGCTTTTTGCTCATAAGCATCAAACATCGGTTGAATATGAGCCAGAGCCTGTTTGAAATCCTCTTTCACCACCTGTTCATGACTGTTGACGGTGAAGAAATGTGTGAAGGGCACGCCCACGGCGATGCCCGCTGCCAACAGCAGTGGAACGCCGATGCGCTCACCGTTCAGATGGCGGTTGAAATGCCGGCTACATCCTTTCTGTCGTTGGATGAAGACCGTCAGCAAGAAGAGCAACACGGCACTCATCGCAGCAGCCACCGCCGACGGCATCAACTGTCCGCCAGTGAGGTACACCAGTCCCATGAATGCCACATAACAGAGACAGATGATGGCCACGAGTGCTACCACATGTCCCAGGGCTGTCGTCTTTTGCTGATAATTGAAATTCACTTTTTCTGTTGTTTTGTGGTTTTCTTCTGCTCTTTCTTCTTCATGGCCTTTCCCTTGAGGTAAGGTTGTGTGAGGCGATAGAGTTTTTGCAGTCTGTTGTCGCCTGTCAGAAAGAAGTCACGGGCATCGGTCGACTGGATGCCGTTGGTCTTGCCAGGATTGACAGAAGTGATCCTGGTCACACGCATCACACACATGAGACCGCTTCCTCCTTGGTTCGCCTTTACTGACCTGTAACTGCTCTCTGGCATCAGTCCCATGCAATAGAGTCCCACGTCGAGCCACCGTCGTCCACCATTCAGGCTCATGTATTCTATCCGCTCATAATTGTCGGGGGTGCCAGTCTTTCCCAGGAGAACCAGTCTGTCGGAGATCTGCTCCTCTTCATTCAGTTTCTCTACAGCCTTGTTCATTGGAGGCAACAGTTTTTTGATATCCATCGACTGCGCCTTGCGCAGGGCATCAAGCACATAATTCCATGTGCTGTCCTTCCCTTCGGGACAAAGGTTGGCGAATGTGGTCTCTTGGGATGGCAACAGCAAGGAGGCCTTTACTGCCCGCTTGGTGAGCATGCGTGTCCATGCCTCTGCCAACTTCAGGCAATTCCATTCGTTGGTACCTTGCCCGAGAACCCATGTGGACAATTCATTATGGAGTGTCGCCCCTTTGTAGGCAAAGCGGTCGTAATTGAACAGTGTCGCATCAGGACTGACGTTGTCGAGACGGAAACGGTCGGTAGAGTCCACCTGGAGTTGGTCCCAGGTGTAATACTCCATCCTCAGGCTGTCGTTTTCCATATAGGCTTTCGGACCGGGGATATTGTAGAGACGGTCGAGCATGACTACAAACTCCGACTGTGCCCAGGTGAAATCCGGTTTGTTGCCGATATACACTTCCCTCCGCCAGGCGTCGGGTGTGAAGGGATTGCCTTGTCTGCTTCCAAAATGAAGTGCCTTGGCCACCAAGGCCACAGGATACACATCATCGGAGATATGGAAGAACGTTGCCATATCAGGACAGCCCTTCCAGAATCCTTGTGCACTCCCCTTATCTGCCCAGGCGGTCGTCTCATGGTCATAGAAGACAGCCTTTGACTTCTCTTTGTCGTTGGCAGCCACCTTGGTGAGATGGTATTGTCCGATGGTGGACAGGTGTGTCAGCCGGGGGTTGGTGAGTACGGCAGCCAATGCCACCAATGGTTTGAACGACGACCCGACAAAACGACGTATCAGCGCAGGGTTCTTCCGTGCGATGGCCATACGGTCATCGATTCCCTGATCGGTGGAACGGTAATATGGAACAGCCACGATAGCGCCCGTAGCCATATCCATCACGGTGAGCGACAACTCCCATTGGTCGTTTTTGTGGAAACCGCTTTTGGCGGCCAGTTGCCGACCATACTGTCGCAGTTCTTTTTCCATCACCATCGACAGCAGCGGGTCTATGCTCAGTGTCACATCCTTCTCCTCCATCGAATTGGTGAAGGTGGCAGAGAGGCCGCTCACCACCTGTTGGGTAAAGCGGTCGGTGAGTTCGGGTGCTATCTGATAACGTGAGAGGCCTTTGTTCGACCTTGTAAGCATCGACAGGATACGCATAGGGTTATGACGGGTCACCACCAGTTCACCGATCATCTGCGCTCCCTTTTGTCGTGTCACCATCAATTTCATCGTGTTGTCCAGTGGGAATAGAGCGGGCG
>CADCQC010000334.1 GCA_902803455.1 uncultured Prevotellaceae bacterium | reverse complement strand
TAGATGGATTAAAAGAATAAAATAAAAAAGGCTGAAAAAGAAGATAATAAAACTTGAAAAAGTGCCAAGGCACTCACAAAAAGGAGGGAAAAAGGATAAAGGACAGCGAAAACGTTAACGTTCAAAAAAAGGCACAAACAACTCGTCTATCCTTCTAAAACCCTTAACTTTGCAACCGAAAACGATAGATAAACTATCAAATAACAAACTATCAAACAACAAAACAAATCAAAAAGACTATGGAAAAAATTTTTGTCATCGGCGACAGAGAGAAAAATGAATGGTTGGCCACCTTCAATCAAGAACACAAAGAGATGAGTTTCTGCAACATTCTTGACCAAGCCAAGACCTACGGAAGTCCCGAACAAGCCTTCGACGACCTACGCAACATGCAAATGACAGGTTATTTCACAGATCTGGGTATCTATCTCATACAGGACGGGAAAGCCTATATCGCTGGTGAGCGCGACAACTATCACCCCATCGACTAACCTTTCAACAAGCCGACCATGAGGCGGGCTGCATTGGCAGGAGCATCAGGTTTTCCGATTGCCTCACGCATGAGCGCATAGCCACTGAGCATCCGCTCGCGTCCCTCCTCACCAGGCATGATGGCCCGCAATTCGCGAAGAAGGCGCTCATCACTATAGGTGTCGACGACCAGTTCGGGCACCACCTCACGATCGGCAATCAGGTTGACAAGCGACACATACTTCACCTTGAGGAAAAGACGGCGGATGACCCCCCAGAACCGGGCCATCGGCACGGCATAGCAAACCACCTGAGGCACCCCGAAGAGTGCGGTTTCCAGCGTTGCCGTACCACTGGTGACAAGTGCTGCGGTGGCATGCGACAAAAGGGCGAACGTCTCGTTGTGCACCAGTCGCACACGGCTCCCTTCTATGAAAGGCCGGTAGATCTCATCATCGACGGATGGCGCACCAGCCAACACAAACTGATAGTCGGGAAAATGCTCCAGCATCAGCATCATCCGCGGCAGATTGTCCTTGATCTCAGAGCGACGGCTTCCCGCCAACAAGGCGATGATGGGTTGTTGGCTTAAGGCGTGACGCTCGCAAAACTGTAAAAATGTTTCGGAATAATTCTTTTTAAACATCATGACTTCATCCGCCGTGGGATTGCCCACATAATGGATGGGGTAATGATGTTTTCGCTCAAAGAAATCCACCTCGAAAGGAAGGATGGAGAAGAGGTGGTCGACATCGCGCTTGATGTTTTTGATACGATATTCCTTCCAAGCCCATATTTTGGGGGAGATATAATAAAACACCTTGGCAATCTTTTCAGTGTGCACAAAGTGCGCTATATCAAGGTTAAACCCTGGATAATCGACCAAAATGACCGCATCGGGCCGCCATTCACGCAAGTCATTCTTACACAAGGCCATATTGCGGAAGATAGAAGGCAGATGTCTGACGACCGTGACAAAGCCCATATATGCCGTATCACGATAATGCCTCACGAGCGTGCCACCCTGTGCGGCCATCAAGTCACCACCAAAGAAGCGAAACTCCGCCTCATTGTCAGCTTTTTTGATTTCTCTCATCAAGTGAGAAGCATGGAGGTCACCACTCGCCTCCCCCACAATCAGATAATATTTCATTGGCCAGAATTCTTCAACAATTCATCGGGAAAATCCCATGCCCCCATTTCCTTCATCATGCCGTAATGGGTGACATCATATTGCGTGGGCGTGATGGCCACATAACCATGAGTGAGCGCCCAGTTGTCGGTATCCTCGGCCTCCGGCTCATCGTTGCGGTAACTGCCCACCATCCAGTAATAGTCATATCCCCTGGGATGTGACTCTTTGACACACTCATTATACCAGGTGCCCCGTGCCATCCTGCACACGCGCACCCCTTTCCATTCGCCAAGCGGGAAATTAACGTTGAGACACACCCCAAGCGGCAGGCCTTCCCTCAAGATCTTTTGCACGATATGTCTGACCAACGGCCGGAGAGGCTCGAAATCGGCATCCTCACGGTAATCACAGATCGAGAACGCCACAGAAGGCAAATACTTCATGCATCCCTCGATGGCAATGCCCATCGTGCCCGAATAATGCACGTTGACAGAAGCATTGTCGCCGTGGTTGATGCCCCCGATGACGATAGCAGGCTGGCGGTCGCCACACAATTGGTTGAGGGCGAGTTTGAGGCAATCGACCGGCGTGCCGTTGCACGACCACACCTCGACGCCAGGCATCTCGCTCCGCTTGGTCAGCCTCAGCACATCGACAGCCGAGAAAGCGCAAGCGAAACCCGAACGAGCCGCATCCGGTGCACAGACAAGGATATCACCCAAGTCTTTCAGCATCTCTATCAGGCAGTTGAGTCCTTTGGCCCGAAAACCATCATCATTGGAAATAAGTATTAACGGTTTTTTATTTTTCATAAATATCCTTTATTGACAGGTGCAAAAGTACCAAAAAAAGGATAAAAATAGCAGATTGTCGTATAAAATATGTAACTTTGCGGTCTAATTAGTGACAACATCTATTTATCAATGGGAAAAATCATAGCGTTAGCCAATCAGAAAGGCGGTGTGGGCAAGACGACGACCTCGATCAATCTGGCCGCCTCGCTGGCGACATTGGAGAAGAAGGTGCTCGTGATCGACGCCGACCCCCAAGCCAATGCCTCCAGCGGCTTCGGGGTGGATATCAACACGCTGGAAGGTTCGCTTTACGAATGCCTGATCGGTGAGTGCGACGTGCGCGAGGCCATCTACACCACCGACATCGAAGGACTGGACATCATCCCCAGCCACATCGACCTGGTGGGCGCCGAAATAGAAATGCTCAACATCGAGAAGCGCGAGAAGGTAGTGAGCCGTCTGCTGGCTCCCGTCCGCAATGAATACGACTATATCCTCATCGACTGCTCTCCCTCCTTGGGACTGATCACCGTGAATGCGCTGACGGCAGCCGACTCCGTCATCATCCCTGTGCAGTGTGAGTATTTCGCCCTCGAAGGCATCGGCAAGTTGCTCAACACCATCAAGATCATCAAGAGCAAACTCAATCCACGTCTGGAGATCGAGGGATTTCTGCTGACGATGTATGACAGCCGTCTGCGTCTGGCCAACCAGATCTACGACGAGGTGAAGCGTCATTTTCAGGAACTGGTCTTCAAGAACGTCATCCAGCGCAATGTGAAGCTCAGTGAGAGTCCCAGCCACGGTCTGCCCGTCATCCTCTATGATGCCGACAGCACCGGCAGCAAGAATTACCTGTCGCTGGCGAAGGAAATCATCAACAAGAACGAATAATCCATGACCGACATGGCATTTCTCTCCGACGGATGCCACGTTCATGCAACATACGACAAGATCAATGGCAATAAAGAAGAAATACAATGCGCTTGGCCGCGGTCTCGATGCCCTCATCTCCTCCGATGAGGTGACCCCCCAAGGCAGTTCGACTATCAGTGAGATACCCCTCACCCAGATAGAGGCCAACCCCAACCAGCCGCGCCGCGATTTCGACACCGAGTCGCTGCAAGAGCTGGCCAACAGCATCCGCGAGATAGGCATTGTGCAGCCCATCACCCTGCGCCAGACAGACATCGACAAATATCAGATCATCGCCGGCGAGCGCCGTTGGCGTGCCTCCCAACTGGCCGGTCTGACCACCATTCCCGCCTATATCCGCACCATCGACGATGAGCATGTGATGGAGATGGCCTTGGTGGAGAACATCCAGCGCGAGGACCTCAACGCCATCGAGATCGCCCTTGCCTATGCCCATCTGCTGGAGCAGGACGGCATGACCCAGGAGAAGATCGCCGACCGCGTGGGCAAGAGCCGCGTGGCCGTGGCCAACTACCTCCGCCTGCTGAAATTGCCAGCCCAGGTGCAGATGGCCCTCCAGAAAAAGACAATCGACATGGGGCATGCCCGTGCACTGCTCTCCCTGGACAGTCCTTCCCTGCAACTACAGGTCTTTGATCAGATACAGCGCCAAGGAGCCTCCGTCCGCCAGGTGGAGGATCTCGTGAGGAAACTCAAAAACGGCGAACAGACGTCGCTCGGCCCCAAGAAACCGTCGGGCAACCGTCTGCCCGAGGAGTTTGACATTCTCAAGGAACAACTCTCACACTTCTTCCGCTCAAAAATCAACCTGAGCATCTCACCCAACGGAAAGGGAAAAATCAGTATTCCCTTCTCCAGCGAAGAAGATCTGGAGCGCATCATGAGCCTATTTGACAACCTGAAACAGAAATAACGTGCGGCGCGGAATATGCTATATCCCCATACGGAGGCTGATCGCCCTCTGCGCAGTCATGACAGTCTGGCAGCTCACCTGTATGTCTCAGGTCATTGAGCAGGCGACAGACACGACCTTCACATTGCCCGAGCATCTGAGGATCATGCCCGACAGCATTGTCGGAGAGGCTACCCTCGTGGACACCATCCACCTGAACAGTCCTCTTCCCGACAAGCCCCAGAAGGCAAAACGTGACTGGAACACCTGGCGTCCCAACCCCAAACGAGCTCTGTGGCTCTCTCTCGTGCTGCCCGGTGCCGGACAGATCTACAACCGGAAATACTGGAAACTGCCCATCGTCTATGGAGGTTTTCTGGGTTGCATCTACGCGATGCAATGGAACAACCAGATGTATAATGACTACTCGAAGGCTTATCTCGACATCATGGACAATGACCCGACGACGCAGAGCTACAACCAGTTTCTGCACCTGGGCAACAAGATCGACCCAAGCGACGCCACCCGTTTCAAGCGCTACACGGATCTGTTCAGGAAACGTAAAGACTACTACCGCCGCTACCGCGACCTGAGTTTCTTCATCCTTCTCGGAGTCTATGCCATCTCGGTCATCGATGCCTACATCGATGCCTCTCTCTCCGACTTCGACATCAGCAAGGATCTCAGTCTGCATGTGGGGCCCACGGTCATCAACAACCAGAGTGAGCGATCGCCTCTCAAATCGAAAGCCCTCGGTCTGCAGTGCTGTCTCATCTTTTAAATCATCCCAACCACAACCAAGAAAGGAAAGAATCATTTATGAAAAAAAAGCAACTGAGTCTCGCCGTCGCCCTGCTGTGGTGCTGCATCAGCAGCATGACAGCACAGATCAACTATGATGATGCCATCATCTTCACCGACGACGAGGGCCAGCAGGAAATTATTGAAGTAACCGAAGGAATGACTTCCATGGTGTCGTCTGTCGACAGCCTTCTGGAACTATTCCGCAACAGCAACTATCTGCTCCTCGATGACAGTTGCGAACCCAGCGATGAGAACCCCTACTACAGCGACGAGGTCATCGCCGAGCGCCTCAGCCGCATGCCCAACAGAATAGAGATGCCCTTCAACACGGTGGTCAGGCAATTTATCGACCGCTACACCAACCGTATGCGCCGTTCGGTGAGCATCATGCTCGGTTCCTCCAATTTCTATCTGCCCATTTTTGAACAGGCACTCGAGTCGTATAACGTGCCCATAGAACTCAAATACCTGCCAGTAATCGAGTCGGCACTGAATCCGAAAGCCGTCTCACGAGTGGGCGCCACCGGCCTGTGGCAGTTTATGCTCGCCACCGGCAAGCAATATGGTCTTCGTGTGAACTCCCTTGTGGACGACCGCCGTGACCCCATCCGCGCATCCTACGCCGCAGCCCGCTACCTGCGCGACCTTTACCGCATCTTCGGTGACTGGACACTGGCCATCGCCGCCTACAACTGCGGTCCCGAGAATGTGAACAAAGCC
>CADCQC010000333.1 GCA_902803455.1 uncultured Prevotellaceae bacterium | reverse complement strand
CCGCCACCGCATCATCAATCATCGTGACATCATGCGCCTCAAAGTGTGCATGAGCAGAACAGAGACACAACTGGGAAAACTGAAGGAGAAAATCACGGATGAGATGGCCAAAAGACGTTCTCTGAAAGATGATTATGCAAGTGCCTTGGCGGTTTTCGACGGGATTGTTGATGATCACCTCTTGCGGGAAAATCATCCAGAGGTGACTTGTGATTTGGAAAGGATGAAATCTGTCATCTCCAACGAGATCAACCGGCGCATCTATGCCATACAGGAGAATCTTCATCTGTCGAGGTCGGAGGTCAGGGATTTGCTCGATGATGCCGTCTCCAACTGTGAACAACTGATCGCTTCTGACTTGTATGGGGCGTTAAAGGTCGGACTCTTGGAAAAGGAGATCGAACTGCTCTACCGGCAGCGCCTGGATGAGATACGTAGTGCGGTGATCAGATGTCATCAGACTCCCTCAGCACATACGCCTGTGCAATACCAGATGCAGCATCTCCCGGATGTGTGTCTGAGTGATGCCATCGGGAAGTGTCTGACATTGCCTCGTAAACTCTTTATCCCTGGATTGAATGTCGGGGGACACAAAAGTGAGGACCTGGTGGGATATTTGAAGGCTGTCAACAAATTCCTCGCCGGAAACAGCAAAGAAGGATACGATGGCTATCAGGGCTATCTGGAAACGACCGTCGTTCCTCATATCATCAAGAAAATGGAGGAGAGTATCGTCGCACTCCAACGGCAATATGCCGAGGATTGCGATGCTTATCTCGAGGAGTGCAAAAACGATGTCTTATGCCGTATCATACCGGATGTCGGTTCTTTCGACAAGATCTCTTCTGATCTTTCTCGCTTGCATGACCAATTATCTGAGATCAACTTGCCATCATGAAAAGAAACCTTTTGATCATTATCGCCATCTTCATCGGCACCATTGCCGTCATCGTGACGGGAAACATCATCGTGATAGGAGAGAAAATCGCACAGATCACCCATGTCTGGTTCCTTGAATATGTGTTCTATGCCATCATAGGATTGGCCATCTTCATCGCACTTCTGTTGCCGCTCATTCGCATCCACCGAGCACCGGAGTTCCCTTCGCTTGAAACCAATGAGTGCTACGATGAGAAACAATTAAACGAATTGGGAAAACTGCTGGCAAAAAACTGCCACTACATTCCTGAAAAAGAGGGAAAGAGAAAGGAACATCAGCATCAGTTGAAACTCGATCTCTTACACGCTCAAGGGGATGTGAATCAATTGAGGATGGTCGTACAAAAGGAGATGGACAACAGGATGGAGGGAAATCCCCAACTGGGTGTGGTGGGCATCAACCAGTTGATCAAAGATTGGGGAAAAACAGTCTTCATGGTAACTGCTGTATCGCAGAACAGCAAACTCGATACCATCGGCATGATGTTCATGAACTATAAGATGATTGAGAGTATTATCATGGCTTCTGGATTCCGGCCTTCCAACCATCAACTTTTCAAGCTCTATGCCAATATCTTGGCTACATCGGTGCTCACTTTCGCCATCTCAGAGTCGTTGACCAACATGGGAGACATCGCTCCTTTCAATATCGGTGGGCTCGACGATGCCGATTCGGCTGACATCATCGACGGGGCTTCCGACGGGGGAATGACATGGACCAATGCCATGAGGAATTTTAAAATTCCGGGCATCATCGTCGGGTCGGCGACTGACGGAGCGATCAATCTTCTTCTCACACTGCGTATCGGATATATCACAAGGAGTTATATCAAGCAGGGATCCAAACAGATCAAGGGCATCAAGGCCAAGCGCAAAGTCAGGTTGGAGGCAATGAAAGAGGCCTTCAAAAATGCGCCCGCTATCGTCGCCTCAGGGACAGCCGACATCGGGCGCAAAGCTGGAAGTATGGTCATGGATGTCGTCAAATCATGAGCCATCCCCATTACTCAAAAGTCTTAAGTTCCTTTCCTTTCAGTGGGAAATCCTTCCTCTTTTGCTCCTATCAATAGCCGATAGGATGATTCAGTTCGAGGATAATCTGGTCGTCGAGGCCAATGGCTTTGGCAACGGCTTCCTTGTTCATCATTGCCCTGGGCACAGTCTTCAGGCCGAGGGCGGCACACATCAGACAGATATTCTGCGAGGAATAGCCAGCGTCCATGGCTCCATAGATCTCACTCCTTTGGCGGAATTTGCCCTGGTTGCTCACAATCAGAAGAAACACTGGTGCATTCTTCATGTTCTGCTGACGCTCGGCAAGCGGTTCCCTCACATCCTTGTCCGTCACTTTCAAAAGGGTGTTGTCATAGGGTTGATAGAGTGACACTCCGTCCTTGGTGCAGACATATACCTGAATGTCCTGGGCATTGATGGCGGTAGGGATGGTGAGCAGTTTCCTGTCAGCACGGTTGACGCCGCAGGCGGCCCATAAAATCTGGGAGAGTTGCTGGTCACTGATGGTGGCACCTGATTGGTAGTCACGGTCTGACTTGCGTTTCTGAAGGGCTTCGGTCAGTGTCACCTTAAGTGACATGTCGGGCTGGGGAAGTCGCTTCACTTCCTGTGCATTCATTTGGACTGTCATCGCAGCCAATAAGAATGTGAATAAATACTTTTTCATGTTGTTGGGCTTTGTATAATTTTAAGAATGATAAAATCTCTTTTCGATAAGGACAGAATCATTTTTCGAGGATGATAGTATCGTATCTCTCTTGCTAATGATAATAATGTTCTTCGTTTTTCAATGTCTGTTGTGTTTTTTTTGACGTTTCAGAACTCAATTAGTTTAATTTTTATGGTCGTTTTCACCTTTTCCTTCATAGTCTATTCCAAATATCTTGTCCTTTTCGGAAAATTTTGCTACTTTTGCCTCTTGGAAAGAGATTTTTCCTAACAACAACCCATAAGTTAGCATATGCTATTCGCCTGCTGACAGTATTGTTATATATCATTAATTGTTCATCTTCTTATTATGGCCGAAGGATTAGATAAAACAGACCTGCAAATCCTCAAAACACTACAAAAAAATGCGAAATTGACCACCAAAGAGTTGGCCGATGCCGTTCATCTGACACCTACACCGGTCTTCGAACGGCAAAAACGACTCGAACGGCAGGGATATATCAAAAAATATGTGGCTATCGTCGATCCAGAGAAACTGGGACTGGGATTGCTGGTCTTTTGTAAGGTAAAACTGAAACAGATCAACCATGAGATTGCGGATGCCTTCACACGCAGCATTATGTTCATCCCCGAGGTGACGGAGTGTTACAATACGTCGGGTGCTTACGACTACTTGCTGAAAGTGCGCGCTCGAGACATGAAGCAATATCAGGAATTCGTCCTCAACAAACTCGGAGAAATCGACTCCGTCGGCTCCATCGAGAGCACCTTCGTGATGAGTGAGGTGAAGCACAACTATGGCGTGAATTTCTGAGTTCTTCTACTTTCGCTCAAGCTGACAGTGGGCTATCCTATGTTTTTTATCTGAATAAACGAGTTGGAATCCCCTGCTTTTTATAGGTCAAGGCTATTTTTTTATTAAAAAAAGACTTCTTTGGTTGCATTTTTTCAAAATAATGATTAGTTTTGTTGCAACCTTTATAATAATGTTTTGTCATGAACAGCGAAGAACAGAAAGAATTGGAACAGTTGAGGGAAGAGGTGGCAAACTTGCGTGAGAACAACAAACGACTGATCGATGGCAGTGAAAAGTTGATCGCGCGCAATATGATGCTGGCCGAACAACTTGATTTCTATTATGAAGTACGCAGACGGGTGGAAATCCTCAAGGAAATCGTCAGACGCCATAAAGAATATATGGCACATGCCGACTTGCGTAATGACGAGGAACTGTTGGCCGTGATCGAGACACGCATTGAGGAAGAGCATATCGCATTGCCTCCTGAGTTTGGCATCAAAGAGGTGGCGGAACTGGTGGGCGTTACGCAGACACGTGTCGCTGAACTCTATAAGTCGAAGACCATCTTCCATACTGTCGATAAATACCTCGATTTCCTCAGACTTATGCGAGCACTGCGCATGCTCAAGGAAAACTCGGGATACAATATCGAAGTGATCGCACAGGATTCGGGATTCAATAGCGTGCGAACATTGCAGAGAAAAATTCATGAGGCGGTGGGACTCACCCCAAGGCAATATCGTGACATAGTTAATTTGGAGTAGTCGTTACCTTTTTTGATTTGATGTGATGGATACAAATTCGCTTCACTCACATAATAACGCTGATAAACAGGCTTCTGCGGTTTCTTATCACGAGTGTGTTACCCTCCCAAATGATCTGGAAGAGGTGCCTAATCTGGCTCTCTTTGTAGATGGGGCTTGCCAAGCTGCCCAATTGAATGAACTCGACTCCATGCAGATCAATCTTGCTATGGAGGAGGCTGTGGTCAACGTGATGAGCTATGCTTATCCTGATCAGACCAATGGAAAAGTTAATATTGAGGCGACGGTTGATGAAAAGGCCTTGACGTTCGTGATTCGTG
>CADCQC010000332.1 GCA_902803455.1 uncultured Prevotellaceae bacterium | reverse complement strand
TGGCAAGCAAAAACCAACAACGCGTTCTCACACGCCACCCTCCGCCTGTCTTACTCTCTCAACGGAGAGCAGTCGGCTGCCTCCAATGCATTGCCCATTTATCGCTCAAGGACTATCTGGAGACCATGGGGCGACCAGCAGGAGTCGGTCATCTACTTATCACAACTGGGTAACTCCGAGTTGACTTATGAGAAGAAAAGAGAGTTCAACTTGGGTATTGACCTCGGTTTCGTGGGCAACCGCATCAATTTTGTCGGCGATATCTATTGGAGAAACAACTTCGACCTGATGGGATATGTCAACACACAAGGTGCTGGTGGTGAGGTGCAGAAATACGCCAATGTGGCCAAGATGAAGTCGCATGGTGCAGAGGCTACGCTCTCCACACAGAACATCCGTACGGAGGACTTCTCATGGACCACTGACTTCACCTTCTCCTACAACAAGACTGAGATCACCGACCTGCTCTCACAGACCAGGGTCATCGACCTTGTCCGCAGTGGTGGTTATGCTCGCGTGGGATATCCGCACCGTTCGCTCTTCTCTATTCCGTTCATGGGCCTTAACGACGAGGGTATTCCGACCATCATGAATGAAGATGGAGAAGTGACAACATCCGACATCAATTTCCAGGAGTACTATAAACTCGACTTCCTCAAATACGAGGGTTCTGCCGAACCGACGACTACGGGTGGTATCAACAACATGGTCAGATGGAAAAACTGGCGACTCAATGTGTTCATCACCTATTCTTTCGGCAACAAGATCAGGCTCGACCCGGTATTCTCTTATGCTTACTCCGACCAGACGGCCATGCCGAAGGAGTTTAAAAACAGATGGGTGTTGCCAGGAGATGAGGCAAATACGACCATTCCGGCTATCGCCAGCGTCAGACAGTATTACAACGACAACTACATCAATTATGCCTACAATGCTTACAACTACTCCACGGCACGCGCTGCCGACGGTGGTTTCATCAGGCTCAAGGATGTGTCGCTCACGTATGACTTCAATCCTAACCTGCTTCAGAAAATCGGACTGAGCACAGCATCGCTCAAACTGGATGCGACCAACCTCTTCCTCATCTATTCCGATAAGAAACTCAACGGACAGGATCCTGAATTCGTCAACGCCGGTGGTGTCGCCTCACCTCTGTCGAAACAGATCACACTCACTGTGCGCCTCGGTATTTAATCACGCAACTCCTATAACGTCAATAATATATCAAGATATGAAATCATTCAAATATCACATCGTCTTATCTGCAGTTGCTGCCATGTCGCTGATCTCTTGCTCGGAGAGCTTCCTTGATAAGCTGCCCGATGAGCGTGCAGAGATTGATACAGAAGATAAAGTGCTGCTGCTGCTCAGAAGCGCTTATCCGACTGCCAACTACGAATGGATCGCTGAATTGTCAAGCGACAATATCATCGACAACCAGTCGCCACACATGCCCACCAAACCATGGGACAAACAGATTCTCACCCACTATAACTACACTTCTTACGACCGCTGGGATGATGAACTGTATCAGTTCCAACCGGCCACCTATGCCATCTATAGTGACTACGACTCACCTGGTTCGCTGTGGGAGGGATACTATAATTCCATCGCTACCTGTAATGCCGCTCTTCAGACCATCGACCAGCTCACATTTAGTAAGGGGATGACAAATAAGCTCAAGGCTGCCAAGTCTGAAGCCTTGCTCATCAGGGCTTATTGCCATTTCTGCCTGGTCAACGTGTTCTGCCAGACGTTCAAAAACATGGAGGAAAGCAAAAAGGATATCGGTATTCCTTACGTCACACAGGTGGAGGACGTCGTGGCCAAAGATTACGACAGAGGAACCGTGGCTGATGTCTATGAGAGGATTCAGGCCGACCTGGAGGAGGGCCTCGCCACACAGACCGATGAATTCTTCACCGTGCCGAAATGGCACTTCAACCAGAATGCTGCCCATGCTTTCGCTGCCAGATTCTATCTCTACAAGCGTGATTGGGCAAAGGTCATCGAACATGCGAATGCCGTGCTCGGAACAGACAACAACTCGTTGCTCAACATGATGATGGATTATTCCATCTTCTATAATTGTTCTACTGGTGATGACTACAGCAACAAATGGCAGAGCCCTGACCTCAACAACAACCTGATGCTCACCACCACTGGCTCGCTGTTGGAGCGTCGTTGTTTCGGCAGCAGATATTCTATTGCAGGCACCGCCGCACGCGAGGTGTTCCTGATCGGCACCAACCACAAACTGTGGTCTTCCTATTATGTCTGTCCTATCGCTATCGTCAGCGGCATGTGCTTCGGCAGCAACACGCATGATTATGGATATATCAGCAGCAAGATCTTCGAGCAGTTTGAATATAGCGACAAAATTGCCGGAATCGGATATCCACATATCCTTTTGAGAACATTCACTGCCAATGAACTGCTTTTGGAGCGTGCTGAGGCAAAACTCATGCTCGGACAGGTGGCTGCGGCTTCGGAAGACTTGTGTGCCTATTGGAACAACAGTCTCGACAAATTCTCAGAAGCCGACTACAAGGCTTATGTGGAGGCAGGATACATCAAGTATCTCTCCGATGACATCATCAGAACCTATTATGCTGACGCTTCTCACATGAACTGTAGAGCAGACTGGAACTGCACGCAGACCGTCAGCAGCGACTATGTCATCCCTGCCAACGCTGTTCCTTATATGAATTGTCTTAATGAGTTCCGCAGATTTGAGACAATGTTTGAGGGATTGCGCTATTTCGACCTCAAAAGATGGGGCGTGGAGTGGACACATTATTACAGCGTCAACTCAGTGCCATGCACCTTGCCCTCACCCGATGTGCGCAGGGCCATCGAGGTGCCCTGGGAGACCATCTCTGCAGGAATGGCCTCTTCAAGAGGTGATATCAATAAACCTGCGAACAGCAACTATGTGCTGCTTGATCCGGAAGATGCAAAAATCAAATAAAGGAGGAGAAGAATATGAAATATCAAGTTAAAATATTACTTTTCAGCGCATTCGCCATCTTGGTGGGATGTTTCACCGCATGCAAGGATGATGAGTTGGGTCCCAGTTTCTTCGACACCAATGATTATCCGCTCGACAGGTCGCTCTACTCCTTCCCGCTCGACACATTCGTCAAAGTCAATTTCCTTGAGCCCTACAACCTCAAGTTTATCTACAGGATGGAGGATATCGGTTCTGACCATAACAAAAACCTCACACCTGCTAAATATGATAAATGTGTGGAACTGGCCGTCTTGTCAAAATATCTGTGGTATTCGGTCTATGAGCAGTTGGGGGGAGACCTTTTCCTCAAATATAACTCACCGCGCATCATTCATGTCATCGGATCCAAAAACTATAACCCCACTCAGGGTACAGAGACACTCGGTGTGGCTGAGGGTGGTCTGAAAATCACGCTCTACAACACCAATAACCTCGATGTGAGAGATATCGACGTGATGAATGAGTATTTCTTCAAGACCATGCACCATGAGTTTGGCCATATCCTTGACCAGACTCATATCCGCCCCACGTCTTTCAACCTCCTCTCGAGAAGCCAATATGATGCCTCTACATGGATGGAGACACCCGACTCGCTGGCGGCCGGACGTGGCTTCGTCTCTCCATACGCATCGAGTGAACCGGGCGAGGATTGGGTAGAGGTGCTGGCCAATTATGTCACCCGCGACACCATCAGTTGGCAACGCTTGCTGGAGACTGCCAAATATGAGTGGGAGGAAATTGATATGGAATTCAGCGACTACAACAAACGTGCAAGAGGGGCTGACCTCGATACCGTGGGCTATTTCCGTACCAGTGAGAATGGTCAGGGTAAGTGCTACAGACGTGTTTGCGCAAGAAACTCGAATGATAATGTGGAACTCGATGCCAACGGCAACGTTCAGTGGTTGCACAAGTCGGGTATCTACGGAGACCAGATCATCCAGCAGAAGATCGAACTTGTAGCCGGATGGCTCAAGGACAACTGGGGTATCAGCCTTTATGGACTCAGAAAGGAAGTGCAGAAAAGGCAGTATGCCACCAATCCCGATGGCTCGTTTAAATTCCGTGGTGGAATGCTTGTCAACAACCTGACGTCTCCCACTGTCACCAATCCCTCTATCACTGTCATCGACTCACTCGTCAATGTCGTCAATGCTTACAAGTCCTTACAAAAATAATCAGACACAACGAATATGAAAAAGATAATTCCTATTTCTCTGATGTTGGCGGCTCTTGCCATCACTTCCTGTGGGCCAAGAGAGGAAGACGACATCTTCGACAAATCGGCTGCCGAACGACTCAATGAGGCCAGTGCTGTCTATTCACAACGATTGATGGCTACTCCCAATGGTTGGGCCATGCAGTATTATCCCACCACCGAAAATGAGTATCCCTATGGAAGCGGCTACCTCATCCTCTGCCGGTTTAATGCCGACCATTCCGTCAATGTGTCGATGGACAACAGGTTCTCCAACAACAAGTATGCTTCCGATACGTCCCTTTGGGAGATCATCACCGACAACGGGCCGGTATTGTCTTTCAATTCTTACAATACCTGTATGCATGCCTTCAGCAATCCTGAGGATATCCCGTTCACCGGGAATTCCGACGATCCCAACGATGAGACCGGACAGGGGGCAAAAGGTGACTATGAGTTTATCATCGTCGATGCTCCTGAGGATGCCTCCTATATGATGCTCAAGGGTAAGAAGCGCGGCACCTACAACTTGCTCACTCCGGTGGAGGAGGGGGTGGATTATGCTGACTATCTGGCCGACGTGAAAACTTTTCAGCATGATAAATTCGCCAACGACACGCTTTCTTTCAATGTCATCCACTTTGGGGAAAATGCCTACAAGATGACGGGTGCCAGTGACGGCATCCCCAATATCTTCCCCTATGACGGTGATGCTGTCATCGACGAGAAATTCATTCCTTTCCTCGTGACGAAACGGATGGGTAAGTATTACCTCAGATTCCGCGACAAGATCTCGCTGGTAGCCGACAGGGAAGACCAGGAGTTTGAATATGATCCGTCAAGGGATGTTTTCCAAAGTGTAAATAATCAGGATACCTACATTGAAGGTGACAATCCTGCACGCTATTTCGCTTCTACTTTTGAGCCTGATGGATTGCTCCTTAACTCCAATAAATGCTGGTCCTTCTCGCCTGAATCCGACATGTCGGAGAAAATGAAGACGATTTTCAATAATCTTACTGCAGGATTTACGGCAAAGGGTATGATTCTTTTGGGCCTCTATGTGCAGGAGAGAAGTCAGGAACTGCAGGTCAGAGTGGTCTACCGTCAGGGTAAGACCAACAAGAGTATCTACTTCAATTATAACTTCCAGCCTAACGACAAGGGTGTCACGTTCAACTATCAGGGATATGTGGGACAAGCCAATCAGATTCTTAATCTGATACCGGATTTGGAGCAGTTCCTCACCACTACGTTGTCACAGCAGTTCATTGCATCTGCCGGTGTCACGCAGTTTGATTTGAGATTCATCAAACTTACTTCCTCTGCTGATGCAGATCAGTGGATAGTATTTGAATTAGTCAATAAACCTAAATAATGTTAGTTATGAAAAAATCAATTTTACTCACTGTGGCATTCGCCATGCTTGCCTCTACAGGTTTCGCACAGGACAATGCCAAAACTTCCAAGATGTCTCTTGAGAAGAAGTCTATCACCGGCGTCTACAAGAAAGATGAGATTGCCGCAAAACCCCTCCGTTCGGTGGCCAATGGGGTCTATTACACCCGTGAGCCGGGAACGCTGTTTATGGGATATGACAAAGAGGGTGCTGCTTATCGTGGCACATTCCTGATGTATCCTCCTTTCCATGAGCCTGTATTCTACAACCAGTGCAGCAGCAAGAATGTCAACTGGACCATCAATGGCAATAACCGTAACAATATGATGGATGCCGAGACTGGCGACTTCTACTATTATGAGCTGCCCAAAACATGTCTGGATGATACGGGACTCTCTTCTTATTATATTCCTGTCATCTCCAGAGGCCTCAACTCTTTCTTCATCTGTGATACGAATAAGAGAGATGCTTCTGCCAATGTGGATGAAGAAGGCAATCCCAATTCAAATATTACTTGCATCAGCCAGCCAGATTTTGACCTAGCCTATACTTTCAGTGACTTCAAGACCAACACTCTTTATGGTGGTGGGTCTATCACTGCTCCTACGGGTGACCAAGGTTATATTTTCGGATCAGGATCCATTACTTTCAGTGATGGTACCACTTGGAAAAGCATTGGTGTGGCACAGACTTTGCCCGCTCCAGTTTCTCCTTTCACAGCCAATGAAATCTCTTTCCGTGCTATGAGTTTAACACAGCCTATTGCTGTGGGCAAGTCGCTGACAATGCAAATCCGCAACGTCGAGACACTCGAATCGGGTGCCAAGACTTTTGGTGACGAGATTTATGAGACTTTGGTGGCTACTTATGACGACGTCAGCCTTGCCTGGACTTATTCGGATGGTGATAATGTATACAATATCTGCTTCCACAAGAAAGAAGTGGATGAGTTTGGTATCGAATCCAATGTTGAGTTTGTCCTTGACAAGGAATTTGCTATCTTGATTATTGGCTTCGATGAAGAGGGTGTCGACTGCGGTGTCATGGGTCTTACAATGGCAGATGAGGATGAGACCATCATTCCGGAGGGTATTCCTCTCATCACCAACGGTTCTGATTTGACTTCATTTGGCTATCAGGCTCCTATCTCCGTTCCTGTTGAATTGTGGGGTTACTTCGATGTGATCAAGGTGCCGACAGAACTCTATTCTTATGACAACGATGAGAATTCTCCTACCTATGGTGAGGTGAAGCAGACCTATTCAGACTGTAATGTCTTGCGCATCTCTCCTGATGGCCAGCAAGTGAACAACGACAAATGGCCTGAGGAATTTGAGCAAATTGTGTATTTCTATGCATCACGCGACTACGAGGATGAGTTTGGTTATGCCAATTATGAGTTTGATGCTCCTGAGTGGGTATCAGACATCACTGTCATTCCTTTCGAGGACAGCGATGAGTCTGGTATGTATGGTCTGACAGTCACCTGCCAACCATTGCCAGAGGGTGTCACCAAGCGTGCCGGTAATCTGTATATTCTCGGTAGTGGTGTCAAGTCAAATGCTCCTATCGTCTTATTGCAGGGTGATGCAGAGATGGCTGATGGCATTGCTGCTGTCACAACAGAGAATAAGACCGTTTCCACCAAGGCTTACAGCCTCTCCGGCCAGGAAGTTCACAAGAACTTCAAGGGTGTCGTCATCAGCAACGGCAAGAAAGTTATCCGCAAGTAATACCTATCTGCATCATCTGATCGCATC
>CADCQC010000331.1 GCA_902803455.1 uncultured Prevotellaceae bacterium | reverse complement strand
AGAACAACCGTGTCACGCTTCATGAGGGTGCCTTCCTGGTGTGTGAGTCGGGGACCAGGGGCGTCCGGTTTGGTGAACTGCAGACAGAGAAAGGATCCACCATCCAGGGGTATATGAAAAAAGGCAGTTACCATTCCTATTTCCTCATCGGATGTCTCGATACCGATGCCACACTGGCTGGTACGATCGCTCCGCCTGATTTCAGTGACCAGCATCGGGTGGGGCTTGTCAAAGAAGGAAAAGGCACTTACCGCATCACTGGCAACAACAACTTTATCAGTGGCACCTTGCGCATCCTCGATGGACGTGTCTTGATCATGAACGACAGGGAAGAGGCTGAACAGAAAAAACTGAGAGGAGCCACGGGGGCCATGACCAATGAACAGGAGGCGGTGGTCACTGTGTTCAACGACGCCGTCCTTGGCGGAACGGGCAACATCGCTGGATCTGTCGACAATTTCGGCTTCGTGGAACCGGGTGAGGATGCCGTTGGCACACTGGTCATCAAAAACTATCAGGCCAACAAAAGGGCGCATCTCTGCGTCAGACCGAAGTCTGTCCTCCGTTTCAAAATCGATGCGGAAGGAAATGCCGACCAACTGCTGGTCGACGGACAGGTGAAGTACGACAATATGACGCAGGAGTTCACGCAGAGTGATAAAATGCCTGTGATACAGATTGTCTTAGATGATGAGGCTGAATTGAAGGTGGGGGATGAGTTCGCTCTGCTCAAGGCCTTGGGCAAGACCTCACAGACGGGTGAGTGGCAGTTTGATGGAAAAATGCCTTCTCGATATACGTGGGAACTGGTGGAGCATGAGACAGAAGATGGTTGGGAGGTGTTGGCAAGAGTCACCTCCCTGGAAAACGGTACGCCTGAAGACGATCCTGATGATCCGCATGAAGATGATTCGCAACACCACATGGGAGCCTTCTATGATGACGGCATCGCCGACACTTCCGACAATACACCTTTGCGGGATTATGCGGAGAAAAACGGGAAGTTGATCGGCACGGCCATCTCAACTTGGAAAAATGATCTCTCCAATGAGAGTCTCAACGAGACGAAGGAGGTGGCCAGACAGTTTAATATGCTGGTGGCAGAGAATGAGATGAAGTTTGATGCCCTGGAACCTTCCCGCGACAATTTCGACTATTATGGTGCTGACAAATTGGTGAATTTTGCCCAACACCATCAGATCAGCATGAGAGGACACTGTCTCGCATGGCATTCACAACTTCCTCAGTGGGTGTCGAGCGACGGCAAGAAAAATGACCAGAACTGGAGCAGGACAGAGGCACTGGCTATCCTCAAAAACCATATCTTCAAGGTCATGGCGCATTTCAAAGGAAAAGTGGCGGAATGGGATGTGGTGAATGAGTGTCTGGACGATGACCAGACTTCCGTGAGAGCCAACCCTGATGCCTACGACCTCAGGACGACCGTGTGGACAAGGGCCATCGGCGAGGATTTCATCGACTCGGCTTTCGTCTATGCTCATCAGGCTGACCCGAAGGCTTTGCTCTACCTCAATGACTATGGCGTGGAGCTGCAGGGAAAGGCGAAGTCGGCGGCTTTCTACAACCTGGCCATGAGACTCAAGAAAAGTGGAATACCCATCCATGGGGTGGGGCTGCAATGCCATTTCTCCATCGGTGAGGTCGACTCCGTCAGACTGGAAAATACCATCCGCCGTTTCGCGGAGGCAGGACTCAAATGTATTATCACCGAACTGGATATGGGCATCCCATCGACATCATCGAAAGATCTTGAGGAACAGGCACGCAATTATCGGGTGATCACCGATATCGTGCTCAACAACGACAATTGTCCTAATATGATCATCTGGGGACTGAAAGACAACGACAGTTGGCGCAATCAGTCGAGTCCGTTGCTCTATAATTCTGGACTGGGAAAGAAACCGGCATTCTATGCGGTCAGGTCGGCCTTGCGCCACCGCTACCTCCTGAAAGAGAAAGATGACATCAAATCGCCTATACAGGAAGTGCTGCAAAGACAGCAGGCGGTCTATGACCTCAGTGGAAGAAGGGTCAATGCTGCTGCCTTGACTCCAGGTATCTATATCGTGGATGGCAAGAAAATCATCATCGGTAAATAATTAATCATCATCGGAATATAATCAATCATCATCCAGAAAAATGAGAAAGTGGATAGGTCTATTGTTGTTGGCAGTGTCAGTCTCTGCTACGGCACGGCAGATCTCGTCGCCCAATGGGAAAATTTCCCTTCAACAGAAAAATGACGGTTTCGTCATCTTCTACCAGAAGCAACAGGTGCTTGAGGTGGAGTGCAAGGGGGTAAAAACTTCTGCCCTGCAGACGGTTGCCAAATGGGGGAAGATGACCAAGCAACGCCGTGTGAAGGTCGACTACCAGATGTTGGCGGGAAAAAGGTTGCATTGTAGCAATGTGGCCAATGAATATGCTTGTGACTTCCTGGATCCTACGGGAAAGAAACAACGGCTTGTGTGGAGACTGTTTAATGACGGTGTCGCCTTCCGTTATGAACTTGAAGGCCTCGCCAACGAGAAGTTGCAAGAGGAACAGACGGCCTATCGTATCCCAGAGGGAACAAAGAGATGGATACAACGGTGGACGGATGCCTATGAGGGATTCTTTCCCCTGACGACCTCGGGTGAGGAGAAAAACCGGCGTTGGGGGTATCCCGCACTATTGGAACCGCAACAGGGTGTCTTCGCACTTATCTCTGAGGCTGACATCGACCGCAGGCAGAGCGCGTCGTGCCTCTATAATGACCAACAACCGGATGTCTATCGTGTCGCTCCGGCGGAAAACGAGGTGGCATTGTCGGGAGAATGGCATACACCATGGAGAGTGGCCATCATCGGACAACTATCAGATGTCGTGGAGTCGACATTGGTCACCGACCTGTCACAACCTTGCAGGATAGAGGATGTCAGTTGGATTCATCCCGGTACGGTGTCGTGGATCTATTGGGCTTACAACCATGGTTCCAACGATTACAACATCATTTGCAAATATGTGGATATGGCCGTGACACTGCAGCTGCCTTATGTCCTCATCGATGCTGAGTGGGACGAGATGAAGGATGGGAAAACCATCGAGGATGCCGTGGCTTACGCACGACAGAAAGGTATCAAACCGATGATATGGTATAACTCTTCTGTCGGATGGGTCAACGGTGCGCCGGGACCGAAATACCGCCTCAACAAACTGGAGGACCGGGAGCGTGAGTTTGCCTGGTGTGAGCGCCTGGGAGTGGCTGGCGTCAAGGTGGACTTCTTCTCTGGCGACAACCAGATGAATATGGACTATTGCATCGAACTGATGGAATGTGCGGCCAGGCATCATCTGCTCATCAATTTCCATGGTGCCACCATCCCGAGAGGATGGCAGCGCACTTATCCCAACCTGCTCACTACCGAGGCGGTGTATGGGGCTGAATGGTACAACAACGTGCCGACATTCACCCGTAAAGCGGCTGCACATAATGCCACCTTGCCGTTTACGCGCAACATCATCGGACCGATGGACTATACGCCTTGTACGTTCAGTGACTCACAGCACCCGCATATCACTTCCAATGCGCATGAACTGGCGCTGACGGTTTTGTATGAGTCGGGATTGCAGCACCTGGCCGACAAACCGGAGAGCTATCTTGCACAACCTGCAGAGGTGCAGCAGTTCCTGTCCACATTGCCCGTCGCATGGGATGAGACACGCTTCGTGGCTGGCTATCCTGGCGAGTTCGTGGTCATGGCGCGACGCTCTGGTCATACCTGGTGGGTGGCAGGTATCAACGGGTCGGATGAACCAAGAACCATCCCTGTTGACTTGGGGTTCATCCGTGGTCAACAGCAGGCCAAGGCTTTCTTGGATGGTACTCAACCTGGACAGGCGTGGAACATCTCCTCGATATCAGCTTTACCCCATTCCGTAGAGTGTCTTCCAAGGGGTGGGTTTGTGTGGGTGATCGGAAAATAACACCTACATGTCATTGCTATCATAACGTATCACAATAAACCTTTTACTATTATGAGACAAATCATCACACATTTTACCGACGACGATCTTTATAAATTGTCCATGTGCTGTGCGGTCATCGACAACTATCCGAGAGCCATGGTGAAGTATATGTTCGTGGACCGAAACAATACGGTCTATCCTCCGGGATTCGCCGACGAACTCAACAGGCAGATAGAGGGACTTGAGAGCGTGGTGGTCACGCAAGAGGAAATCGACTTCATGAAGCGCAAATGCTACTACCTGCCCAACTGGTTTTATCCTTACCTGAAAGGTTTCAGATATGACAGAAAATGGGTGAAGGCATGGCAGGATGAGGAGGGGCATCTCCATATCGAGATTGAAGGCTATTGGGCCAATACCATCCTCTTGGAGGTGAAATTGCTGGCTATCGTCTCCGAACTGTTCTATATCATGACAGGACAGACCGGTAAACTCGACTATGAGAAATATTATACAAAAGCCTATGAGAAAGCGGAGAGACTGCTCGAAGCAGGGTGTGTCTTCACCGATTTCGGTACCAGAAGAAGGGCCTCTTTGCAGGCTGAGGAAGTGGTGGTGAGAGCCATGAGCGACTGCCAGAAAGCGAAAAAATGGAAGGGTACGTTCGTGGGGACCAGCAATGTCTATTTGGCCATGAAATATGACCTGACACCTGTCGGAACCATGGCACATGAGTTTATCTGCGCCATCGCTGCCATGTATGGACCGCAGATGGCCAACCACATGGCCATGGAGTCTTGGAGAAATACCTTCAGAGGGGCGTTGGGAACCTTCCTTTACGACAGTTTCGGATGGAACCTCTTTAGCCACAATTTCTCAGAGGATTTCGCCAATTCTTTCAAGGGACTGCGCATCGACAGTGGCGACAATTACGAGCAGTTGCAGAAAATCGTGGAGAAATACAAGTCATTGGGTATCGACCCCACGACCAAACAGGTGATCTTCAGCAATGCGCTGGATACCGACAGGGCTATCAAAATCCATGAGTATGCCAAGAATCTGTGTCTGCCTTCCTTCGGCATCGGCACGCATTTCACCAACGACTTCGAGGGGGTGGTACCCATGAATATCGTCATCAAACTGGTAGCGGCAAAGATCACTGAATCATGGGATTTCTACAACGATACGTGTAAAATCAGCGAGGACAAAGGAAAACATACCGGCAAACCTGAGGTGATTCGCCGGTATATGGATATCATCCATTTCCAGGAGGATTAATAACTGATGCCAAGGCCTTCGAGGATGCCGCGCACCTCGTTGCCAATGCCCATCACACCATTGATGGCTTTGTTCTTGGCACCTTCCACCATATAACGTACACACTGGCCTTCGAGCTCCCCGATCTGGCGGCGCTCGGCTGGTGTGTAATCGTAATGGGCCATCTTCTTACGGATCGTACCCAGTTTGTTGGCGGCATTCTCCCAGTCCTTGATCGTGTAATAACTGGCATTGTCGCGAAGGTCGTCAGACAATGATTGCAGTTGTTGGATGGCTCCTTGGCGGGTGGCGCAGCCACTCATCATAGGGAGGCAGAAGATGGCGATAAGGAGGGAGGCAAGAAATGTTCGTGTTCTCATTTTTTTCTTTTTTTGATAAGGGTGATTGACTGGCTCGAGTCACCATGTGCCGGTGGCTCCTCCACCACCAGAGGTGCCGCCGCCGTAGGAACCGCCTTTGTTGACGGGTGGGGTGGGGCGGACATCCGACTTGCGTGGCTCTTCTTTCTGATGGTCTTTATCTGAGGTGTCGGCCACTTTGGCGATGGTTTTCGAGGGCTTGGTCCACTTGTTCTTGTCGTCGAAGTAGCCAAAGAGGAAACAGAGCACAAGGATAATCAGCATGTTCATGCCTGACTGGCCGCTGAAGAATCCTCCTCTCTTTGATTGGAACGGAGCGATCACCTCGGCTTTGCCTTTCTCGCGAAGGTCATGCACATAGCGGGAGAGACCTTGGGTGAGGTAGAGCATCGCACTGTCGGGCTGTTCGCTTTTCATATAAGGAAGAATATACGTACGTCCCATCTGACTGCAGATGGCGTCGGTGAGGTCGCCTTCCATCGCACGGCTGGTGGCAATCGTATATTGGTGCTGGTCGTAGGCCACCACCACACAGACGCCTTTGCCGGTCGACTTGCTGCCGATACCATATTGATTGATGAGGTCGACGGCGGTTTGGTAGGTGTCGCCGTCTTCTACTTGTCGGCAGATGATGAATGCCGTCTTCACCTCACATACCGTGTCGAGTTCCTGTAGGATAGCGTTCATCTTCTCCTGGGTCTCTGCACTCAGGATGCTGTCGCTGTTGGTCACATACTGGTTGGAGTCTTTCAGATGCACCATCTCGATGTTGGAGGCGTTCCATGTCTTGGAGGTGCCTTCAGCGGCAGCAGCCACCGTGCGCCCTTTCTTCGACACGTTGTCGTATATCATCTGATAGGAGCAACCGAGCATGCAGGCTGACAAGATGGCCGACCAGAACATGGGATAAAACTTGTTCTTGTAGCGTTTCAGCGGACTCTCATGGGATTCGTCCTCAGGGTCGATGTCGGTGAAATGCTGGCCTTTAGCTTCTGCCTCTTCTGTCGCTTTCTTGGCGGCTGGCATCTCCTTCGCCCATTTTGCACTGAAGAAAACAACAACCGCAATGACCAATACACCGAGAAGAAGCATCGGATCCACAGGTTGGAAAATAAAGAAGATAATCGGCACCAACAAACCGAACAGCAACCAGGGTTTCACGCTCAGCATGAGCCCATTAAAGAAAGTCTTGAAAAATTGTCGCATAATAGGATGACGGAGACTTTTGCCTCACTTTCGCAAAAGTAATAAAAAGAATTGAAATACGACAAAAAGAATAGAAAAACAATCAAAAGAATCAAAAAACAATCGAAAGAATAGAAAAAACAATTGAAAAAAATGAAATAGCGATCATTTGATATGACAAAAAAAAATCGCCGGATCTCTCGACCCGACGATTAGCTTGTCTTGTTCGTGGCTTATTTTGCAGCTTCCTCAACGGCAGCAGCAGCGCTATCAGCAACTTCCTCAACGGCAGCAGCAGCACTGTCAGCAACTTCCTCAACAGCAGCAGCAGCGCTGTCAGTAACTTCCTCAACAGTAGGAGCAGCTTCCTCTACGGTAGTAGCCTCAGCAGGTTTGTTTTCTGTGCAAGCAGCGAAGGCAAAAGCGATAGCTGCAGTAGCCATGAACATAGTAATCTTTTTCATTTTCTTTGCTTTTTTAAAACTGTAAAACAATCATTTGCTTATTAAAACGTGGCAAAGGTATACATAATTTTTGATTCATAATCATTTTTTCTGCTTTTTTTTTAGACAGATTTGTAACATTTTTATAAAGTGCTGATAATGAGCGAAATGCGATTTGTTAATAAAATTTAATTATTTTTGTGTACCCACACAACTTTCGAAAAACTGCCTTTTTCCCGCTTTTTCAGCACCAGTCTTTCCCTTTGTCATCTCTCCGTCTATTCTTCATCCACCCGTTCCGCTTGTTGCTTCATCCACTCGTTCCGTATGTTGTTTCATCCCCCCGTTCTGTATGTTGCTTCATCCCCCGTCCTGTATGTTGCGTTATTAACGCAACACAATTCATCTTTTTATCATCTCACAAAATGATTTCTCTTGCTCTACTATCGTGTTTTCAAACTATTTGTATTATCTTTGCATAACAGATTTTGTAAAGATCCTGCAAGTTATCAGACATCAACCGTCTTTTTGCAGTCGCCACATGGCTCATAACAAATCTTTTGATGAATTATGATCAATTCCTCTGCTTTCCAAGGAAAGAAAGCCGCTTTCTTCACATTAGGATGCAAACTCAATTTCTCTGAGACATCTACCTTCGCTCGTCTTCTCGCCGAATGGGGAGTCACTCCCGTCAAAGAGGGGGAGACGGCTGACCTCTGCCTCATCAATACTTGTTCGGTGACTGATGTGGCTGACCATAAATGCCGACAGGCCATCCATCGCATGGTGAGGAAGCATCCGGGCGCCTTTGTCGTTGTGACAGGTTGCTATGCGCAGTTGGCACCCGAGAAGGTCAGTCAGATCGAGGGCGTCGATCTGGTGCTTGGTACCAACGAGAAAGCCCAATTGCTGGATTTCCTCTCCCAAAAATGGAGCGGGGAGAGAAAACAGGCTTCGCTGCATGAGCACCATACCGTCGCGACAAAAGATATCCGGTCGTTCGTACCCAGTTGCTCCCGTGGCAACCGCACCCGCTTTTTCCTGAAAGTGCAGGACGGGTGCGACTATTTCTGTACCTATTGCACGATTCCTTATGCCAGGGGATTCAGCCGGAGCCCGTCTATCGACTCTCTGGTAAGTCAGGCTCGTCTGGCTGCCAGTGAGGGGGGGAAGGAGATCGTGATCACAGGGGTCAACATCGGGGATTTCGGAAAACATACCGGTGAGCGCTTTGTCGATCTGGTCAGACAACTTGATCAGGTGGAGGGGATCGAACGCTATCGCATCAGCAGCCTGGAACCTGATCTGATCTCCGACGAACTCATTGCCTTCTGTGCTCAGAGCAGGGCATTCATGCCTCATTTCCATATCCCCTTGCAGAGTGGAGCCGATGAGGTGTTGCGGCTCATGCACCGGCGGTATGACACGGCGCTTTTTAAAAGAAAGGTGGAACTGATCAAGACGCTCATTCCCGATGCTTTCATCGGTGTCGATGTGATCGTGGGCATGAGAGGGGAGACACCGGAGCATTTCCAGCAGTCCTATGATTTTTTGCAGTCACTCGATATCTCACAACTCCATGTGTTCCCTTATTCTGAGCGTCCGGGAACCACGGCGCTGAGGATTCCCTTGGTGGTGGAGGAGAAGGAGAAGAAACGCAGGTCGGCTGCCTTGTTGAAACTCTCGGAGGAGAAGACGCGTTCATTTTATGAGCGCTGGATAGGCCGAGAGGCGGAGGTGCTCTTTGAGAAAGCATCGAGAGGAAAGGCCATGCATGGCTTTACAAGGAATTATATAAGGGTGGAACTGCCGGCAGAGGCGGCTCGTCCTGAACTCGACAACCAACTGGTCGTCGTAAAGATGGCTGGATTCAATCATGATGCGACGGCGCTCATGGCAACGATAAAGGAGGAGCTGTATGGATAAGGTGGCGGTGGTCATTCTCAACTGGAACGGGAAACGGATGATGGAGCATTATCTCCATTCGGTCGTCACTTGTTCTGAAGAGGCCACGGTCTATGTGGCCGACAATGCCTCAACGGATGGTTCCATCGAGTTCCTGCAGGAGTATTTCCCGCAGGTAAGAACCATCCAACTGGAAAAAAACTGGGGCTTCGCAGAGGGGTACAACAAGGCGTTCCGACAGATAGAGGCGGAATATTTCGTCTTGCTCAACTCGGATGTGGAGGTGACCCCTCATTGGCTCGTTCCGCTTATCAGTTTCATGGACCAGCATCAGGAGGTGGCGGCTTGTCAACCCAAACTGCTGTCGGATACCGATAGAGGATCCTTTGAGTATGCTGGCGCGTCGGGTGGCTTTATCGACCGCTTTGGTTACCCTTTCTGTCGTGGAAGAATTTTTGAGGTGGTGGAGAAGGACCACGGACAATATGATGCCCCAAAGGAAATCTTGTGGGCCACAGGGGCTTGTCTTTTCATCAGAGCATCTGACTATTGGAGCTGTGGAGCACTCGACGCCAGATTCTTTGCCCATAATGAGGAGATCGATATGTGCTGGAGGCTTCACATCCAAGGACGCAAGATCTTCTGCCTGCCCGAGAGCCATGTCTATCACCTGGGGGGCGGCACGTTGCCGAAAGGAAATCCGAGGAAGACATTTCTCAATTTCCGCAACAACCTGACCATGCTCTATAAAAACTTGCCGGATGAGGAGTTGGGCTATGTGATGAGAATGAGATGGGTTCTTGATTATGTGGCGGCGTTTGAGACGCTGATCGTCAACCGCAACTGGGGCGATTGCAAGGCCATCTTCCAGGCCAGGAGGGCGTTTAAGAAATGGCTGCCGCAGTTCAAGGCCGACCGTGAGCGCATACAAAAAAGCCCTGCCACCGGAAAGGTGGCACAGCAGGCTGGTTTTTCTTTGCTCTGGCAGTATTATTTCAGGCGGAGAAAACACTTCTCAGATTTGCCGCTTTTTTAATAAGGTGGAATCGCCACCGTCTATTTCCAAACTTCCTCAATGGCATTGCCAATGCAGCAGTCGGGCATCTGGATATGCAGCATGGCACATACCGTAGGGGCAATGTCGGTCATGAACACCGGACGGTTGGTACTGCCTTTTTTCACCTTCCAGCCCATGAAGAGCAGTGGGATGTGAGAGTCGTCAGGGTTCCATGTGCCATGTGAGGTGCCTTTGTAGTCGGGGCCTACTTTCCCGTGCATGTGACTGCCCTGGAGAATCACCACGAGGTCACCACTACGGTGACGGTTGCGGCCGTTGATGATGCGCTCACGCAGAAATTGTGGAATGCTTTCGCTGCCCACGGCATCATAATCGGCAACATAGGCAAATTGCGGGTCCTTACGGAGCCAGGAGACGGCTTCTTGCTTCACCACGTCGAGATTCAGACCATGGCCGTCGATGAAGTCATGATCCAGATAGATGCGACAGTCCATGGCGGTCTTCACATATTTCCCCTCTGCACCGAAACGCTTGCCGAGAAAGTCGTTCAGACCATTGACGATGGGTCCGGAGTCGTAACCGCCGCCTGGCAGATGGTGGCTGTTAAGGAAATTACCGTTGTGCACGGCACCATGGTCGGCAGAGAGAAACAGAAGGTAGTTGCCGCTGCCTACCTCTTTGTCGAGCATACGGAGAAAATTGGCCAGTTCCTTGTCCAGTTGCATATACACTTCGTAGTTCTCTTTACCGCGGGTGCTGTAGGTGTGGCCGATGGCATCGGTGGAGGAGACGCTCATGGCAAGCAGGTCGGTCTGCTCATGGTGACCCAGATGCTCTCTCATCACGATTTCTGCGGCCATCTTGAAGGTCATCGTCACACCTTGGTTGGAGGTGTTCAGGTCAAATCCGGGTTGGGTGTGGTTCTCTCGGTTGAATTTCTCCATCCAGAAGGGCAGACGGTCAACGTAATACGTGCTGGTGATGAAGTTGCCGGCTTTGGCGTCCCACCAGAAGGCTGCGTCTGCAGCGTGACCGCCTGGGAGAATGGAGGCACGGTCTTTGATGGCGACGCTCATCACCTTCGATTTGAAGTCGGTGGCCAGTTTCAACTGGTCGCCTATCGTGTTGGCAAGCAGGTTGCGGGGAGAGGCTTTCCCTGCGCGGTTGGCCACATCACTGCCTACCGAGTGTACGGTCGTGTCGGTCACACTTGTCACGTTCTTGCCATTAAGGATAAAATTGTTGCCGGCGATTCCGGTGAAAGCGGGCACCGATCCTGTCCACATGCTGCTGTGGCCGATGGCTGTCACCGTGGGGATATAATTGATCATCGTGTTCTCGCAACTGAATCCTTCATTCAACAGGCGCTTCAGGCCTCCTTCGCCATATTTGTCATAATAGTAGTAGAGATAGTCCCAGCGCATTTGGTCTACTGCGATGCCTACCACCAGTTTCGGTCGTTCGATACCTGCTCCCCATGCCCATGACATGGCAAGTGAGAGTATCAGTGTTAACATTGTTTTTCTCATAATATCGTGTTTTGATGATGGTTTTAGATGGATAAAAGTGAAGATCACATGGTTTCCATTTTTTCGTTACAAATGTAGCGATTTATCATCAAAAAAACAAATTTATGCTGTATTTGCCGTTGTTTTCATTTTTTTATCGGAATTGTTCTACATTTTTTTAACCAAAATGACATTTTCTTTCATTTTTTTTTGCAATGTTCATCAAAAAATGCTATTTTTGCAGCATAATTGATTGAGGAATAAACACAGCTTTGGATTCTTTATTGTGCGTGATGAAGGGAGTTGTCTCCATCCGTCATTTGCGATATCGACGATTGCATACATAAGCCGGTGCGGATGTATAGGCATGCATGGCTATTTCAGGCATGATGTTATTCCTATGTAGAACTACACTGCGGTCAAACATACTTTTAATCGGTCTAAACATAATAAATTCTCATAGATAAATTCTATTTTACTCGACAGGATAATTTGAGTGTTAGTTTCAGGGTATAATCTAAAGGAAAAATTTTCAATGCTGATCTTTTAATTCTGTGACACCCGAAAATTCCTCCACCGTGAGGTGCAGGAATTGGCGGGGGTCATTTTTTTTGCTCCGCCCTTTATCTCCCTCCGTCTTTATCTCCCTCCGTCTTTTTCTCGCTCCTCCCTTTTTCTCGCTCCTCCTT